>NZ_JBEXTX010000006.1:0-158579 GCF_040614175.1 Amycolatopsis sp. NPDC006131 | reverse complement strand
CTCGGCGAGGTGGCCCCCTGTTTCCGTACCGGCTGTCAGCGCCCGCAGGCGTAGCCCCCGCTGGGCTCCACGTAGCGGGCCTCCGCAATCCCCGACAACGACTCGCCCAGGGCGGCCAGAGCCGCTTGGAGCTGGGCGACCACCTCGGCCTCGGAACCGCTCGGCGCGGGCGGTGGCGGCAGCGGCGGGCCGGGATCCGGCGGCGTGCCGAGATGGTGCGACGAGAGGCCCTGAACCGCGTCACCGGCGCGCAGCACCACCGACTCCTCCCAGCGGCGCCCGCTGATCGACAGCGCCAACGGCAGACCGGCCGCCGACAGGCCCATCGGCACCACCAGCGTGGGATTGCCCAGCGGGTTCCAGTACGCGGTGTGCAACGAGGTCATCACACCCGTCGGTTCCAGGCCGGAGATCTCGTCCATCCGGGGCGCCGGCAGGTGACCCATCGGGGTCACGACCAGGTCCACGGTCTCCAGCAGCGCGTCCATGCGTGCCTGCGCGATCCGTCGCACCCGCATCGCCTGCAGGTAGTGCGCCGCGGTGATCCCCCGCGCTCCGCAGAGCAGCACCCGCGTCGCCTGGCCGTAGTCGCCGGCACGGGACTCCAGATCCCTCACGTGGTAGCTCAGGGCTTCGGCGAGCATCACGACCGAATCGATCGCCTGCAGCTCCTCGTACATCGGCAGCCGCACCGGAACGAGTTCGGCCCCGGCGTCTTCGAAGATCGCCAGCATCGCGGTGAACCGTTGCCGCAGGAGCGAATCGGCACGCGGGGCGAACCGGTCCAGGTCGTCGTACCCGACGCGGACGCCGGCCAGATCTCCGGTGAGCCCGCCGAGGTAGTCACCCGGCACGTCCGCCGCCGCGTACGGGTCGGCCAGGTGATGACCAGCCAGCACGGACAGCAGCAGCGCGCAGTCCCGCGCGCTGCGGGCGACCGGGCCGACGTGGTCCAGCGTGTAGCTCAACGGCACCATGCCGGACTTGGGCACCCGCCCGAACGTCGGTTTCAGTCCCGTCACCCCGTTGAACCCGGCCGGCATCCGGATGCTGCCCGCCGTGTCCGAGCCCAGCGCGCCGAGCACCATGCCCGACGCCACCCCGCTGCCGCAGCCCGAGCTGGACCCGCCCGCGTAATGCCCGGGGTGCCAAGCATTGCGCGGCACCGGGAACGGCTTCGACACGTCCGGCACCCCGAGCGCGAACTCCATCGTGGTCAGCTTGCCCAGCACGATGCCGCCCGCGCCCCGGAGGCGGGCCACCGCCGGGGCATCGCCCTGCCCGCGCGCCCACGCCGGATCGAGGACCAGGCTTTGCGCCGTGGTCGGCCCGTCCGCGCAGGCCAGGATGTCCTTGATGCCGAGGGGGATCCCCTCCAGCGGGCCGATCGGTTCCCCACGCGCGAGCCGGTCGTCGGCGGCGCGCGCCGCTGCCCTGGCTCGCTCGTCGTCGCGGTGCAGGAACACGCCCAGGGTCGCATCGGCGGCCTCCGCGCGGGCGATCGCCGCGTCGACCAGCTCCACGGCGGACACGCGTCCGGCCCGCAGATCCGCCGCCGCGCCGGTGATCGTCCGCGTCATGACGCGGCCTGCTCCGCGGCGGCCAGGAACGACTTCACCAGCCCGGCGTCGGCGTAGTAGTCGTCGCCGACACCTTGCGCCGCGCGGCGGCGGCCGTACTCGTAGAGCACCGCCAGTTTCCACAGCGCCAGTGCGGTGTACCAGCCCAGGTTGGACAGATCCCGGCCGGTGCGCTCGGCGTAGCGCGAGGCGAGTTCGTCCCGGGTCGGATAACCCTCCTCCAGCGCGGCGACGCCCAGGTCCTCCGTCGGTGTGCGTGGCTGACCGGCCACCGGCCAGGACGCCAGGAAGTAGCCGACGTCGAAGAGCGGGTCGCCCAGGGTGGCCAGTTCCCAGTCCAGCACGGCGATGATCCGGCCGGGCGGGTCCGGCGCGACGATCACGTTCCCGAGCCGGTAGTCGTTGTGCACGATCGTCGCCCCCGCCTCCGCGGGCACGTGGGCGGCCAGCCAGGCGTCGATCTCCGCGAACTCGGCCGGCGGCTTGCCGTCGTCGTCCGCGATCAGCCGGCCCATGCGCCGGAAGTGCCGGGCGTTGAACCCCTCCGGCCGGCCCATGCCCGCCAGGCCGCGGGCCCGCCAGTCCACCGCGTGCAGCGCGGCGAGCGTGTCCACCAGGGACTCCCCGATGCGACGCCGCTCTTCCGGTGTGCTCAACGCCGGCGGGGTCCGTTCGGTGATCACCGGCCCCTCGACGTAGCTCATCACGTAGAACGGCACGTCGATCACGTCCCCGGCCTGACCCACCGCGAGCACGTCGGCCACCGGCACGCCAGTGCCCGCCAGAGCGCCGATCAGCTTCGCCTCGCGGAGCATGTCGTGCGCGCCCGGGGGGATGGGTGGTGGCGGCGGCCGTCGCACGACCACCTGCCGCCGCCCGTCGCTCACCAGGAACGTCAGGTTCGAGTGCCCGTCCCCGATCCGGCGTGTGGTGACCGGGCCGTCGCAGATCTCGCGCGCGGCGAGGAACCGCGCCAGCCCGTCCCGCTGTTCGTCGCTCCAGTCCCAGCTCATCGACCGCTCTCGATCAGGTGCTGCAGGTACTGCCCGGGCCAGTGCGTCTCGAACTGCCCCGCGCCCTCCTCGCCGTCGATCGTGACCCGGCAGGCGGCCTCGGTGATCACCGTGCCCATCGGGTCCTTGGTCGGCAGCTTGATGGCGCCGAAGGACTCCATGACCAGCCGCGTCGTCTCGCCGGTGATGTCCACGACGTCGGCCTCCAGCCGCGTCTGGACCATGCCGTCGTCGTAGTCGGCCTTGTGGTCGATGTGCGACACCGGGATCGTCACGCCGTCCTTGACGACATACCCGGCGAAACCCCACTCGCCGCGCGCGATCCAGATCCAGCCGTTGACCACCCGGCCGGACTCGGTGTAGGCGATGAACCACTTCCAGTGGTGCGGCACGCCCCAGTTCCGGGTGCCCCACGAGTGGTCGCGGTGGCCCTTGCGGTCCCAGGTGATGCGCCGCCCGCCGACCTCGAGGAAGCCGGTCACGTGGCCGGTCTGCTCCAGCCGGTTGGCAGCGAACCACGACGGCAGCCCGTCGGGGTTGCACTTGTAGCTGAACGCGTCGTGCAGCGCGGTGAAGTCGAACTGCAGGCTCACCTCGTCGCTGGTATAACTCACCTGCGCGGTGCGGCGCAGCTCCGGCTGCTTGACGGTCAGGCCCTCGAACTCGAAGTTGTCCAGGTCATGCTCGTCACCGACCGTGCCCTGGGCCAGCTTGAGGGCGACCGGCTCGGTGCCCGGTCCCCACACCGACACGTTGTAGCCGGTCCTGCCCCGGTTCGTCAGGTACAGGTAGACCTGCATACCGAGCTGTTCCTCGGGCATGATCAGTTCCCAGAACAGGCTGTCCCGCATCCGGCCACCGGGCTCGGGCCAGTGCCGGAGGTCGTCGTCAGGGCCGAACCCGGGGTCGATGTCTCCCAGCGTGGTCATCGTCTACCTTCCTGTGAACTGCGGCGCGCGCTTGTCCTTGAACGCCGACAGTGCCTCGGTCATGTCCTCGCACCGCGTCAGCAGCGCCTGGCCGCGGTTCTCCAGTTCCAGGGCGCCCGCGTAGGAGGCGACCTCCTGGTTGCGCTGCAGCGCCCGCTTGGACATCCGCACACCGCCGGGCGAGTTCCCGGCGATCTGCCGGGCGGTCGTCAGCGCCTCGGCCATCAGGCTCTCCGCCGGAACCACCCGGTTCACCAGCCCGATCCGCTCGGCCTCCTCGGCGGCGACGACCCGCGCGGTGTAGGCGATCTCGGCCGCGCGGCCCGGGCCGACCAAGCGAGTCAGCTGCCAGGACGTGCCCAGTTCACCCGCCGACAGGCCCACCTTGACGAACGCCGCGCTGAACTTCGCGGTCGGCGCGGCCAGCCGGATGTCGGCGGCCAGCGCCAGCGCCATCCCACCGCCCACGGCGGCACCGTGGACCGCGGCGATCACCGGGAACGGCAGCGCGCGGATCGCCGCCAGCCCGCCGGTGGCCAGCTCCTGGAAATGCAGGAACTCGCGCACGCCCATGCGGGTGATCACCTCGATCTCGTCCAGGTCGAAGCCGGCGCAGAAGGCCCGCTCCCCCGCCCCGGTCAGGATCAGCGCCCTGGCCTTGCTGTCCCGCATCGCCCTGGCCGCGGCGAGGAACTCGCCGAACATCACCACCGTCTGCGAGTTCATCCGCTCCGGCCGGTTGATCCGCAGCACCAGGATCCCGTCCTCGGGTTCCTCGATCCGCAGCGTGGTCAGCTCCGGCACCTCGAAATCGATCATGTCGGTCCCCCTTCAGCGGCCGGTGAACTTCGGCGCGCGCTTCTCCTTGAACGCGGCCAGCGCCTCAGGCATGTCGGCGCCGCGGGTCAGCAGCGCCTGGCCGCGGTTCTCCAGCTCCAGCGCCGCGGCGTAGGAGGTGACCTCCATGTTCGCCTGCAGCGCCCGTTTGGACAGTTGCACGCCACCGGGCGAGTTCGCGCAGATCAGCCCCGCCATCGCCAGCGCTTCGGCCAGCAGCCGTTCGCTCGGCACGACCTTGTTCACCAGACCGATCCGCTCCGCCTCCTCGGCGAAGACGAACCGGCCCGTGTAGGCGATCTCCGACGCCAGCGCCGGTCCGATGAGGCGCGGCAGCAGCCAGGACGACCCGAGGTCACCGGCGGACAACCCGATGCGCACGAAGGCGGCGTTGAACTTGGCGTTCTCCGAGGCCAGCCGGATGTCGGCGGCCAGGGCCAGCGCCAGCCCGCCACCGGCCGCCGCACCGTTGACCGCCGCGATCACCGGAATCCGCAGCGAGCGCAGGGCCGACAGCGAGCGGGCCGCGTGCTCCTGCCGCTCCAGCATGCCCAGCGCGGTCAGCCCGGCCAGCTCGTCGGCGTCGTCCAGGTCGTAGCCCGCGCAGAACGCCTTGCCCGCGCCGGTGACGATCAGCACCCGCACGTCGTCGTCGTCGCCGAGCGCGAACGCCAGCTCCTCGATCTCGGCGAACATCGTGACCGTCATCGAGTTCAGGCTCTCCGGCCGGTTCAGGGTCGCCACGACGACGCCCTCGGCCGGTTCCGACAGCTCGATCGTCTCCGGTTTCAGATCCACCATCAGCTCATCCCCTCCACAATCGCCACCGTCGCTTCCTCCGCCTCGTCGGGTTTGAGCCCCCACGGCACGCTGACCAGGTTCAGGTGGTCGTAGTCACGCGCGTGCACCGCGACCCGCTCCGCCAGCTCACCCGGCCGGCAGGCCACACCCACCGCGTCGATCGCCGCGTCCGGGACCGCGGCGGTCATCGCGTCGGCGTCGCGGTCGCGCGCCGCCTCCCGGATCTTCTGCTGCGCCGCGGACCAGCCGTGCAGCTCGAACAACCGGTCGTACACCCGGGACGCGGCGTACTGGGCGATGGCGAAGGCCAGCCGCCGCCGCGCGGCGTCCACGTCGGCGTCGACCGCGCACATCAGGATGCCCATGAGTTTCACGTCGCCCGGCTGCCGTCCGGAGTCGGCCAGACCGGCGGCCAAACCGGGACGAACGACCTCGTCCAGGTACTCCGGGGTGACCATCGGGTGCCCGACCAGCCCGTCGGCGACCCGGCCCGCGGCCCGGATCATCCGCGGGTTGACGCCCGCCGTCCAGATCGGCAGGTGCTCCTGCACCGGCGGCGGCGTGTCGGAGGTCGGCCGCAGCCGAACCCGGTAGAACCGGCCCTCGTGCTCGACCGGGCCCTCGTGCAGGCGCCACAGCTTGCGCAGCACCGTCACCAGCTCTTCCATCCGCGCCGCGGGCGCCTCGCCGCTGACGCCGTGCCAGTCCGCCATCATCCGGGGCGTGCCGTTGCCCAGGCCGAGGGTCAGCCGCCCGCCGGAGAGCTCGTCGAGGTCGCGGGCCTCGGCCGCCCACACCAGCGGCGTGCGGCCGACGCCGTAGGCGATGTTGGTGCCGAGCCGGACCCGCCGGGTGGCCTGGGACAGCACCGCCAGCGGCACGGTCGCCGACCGGTTGTACAGCTCGCCGGTCCACACCGCGTCGAACCCGGCTTCCTCCGCTCTGGCCGCGATCTCCGCGGTGCGCCGGAACCGCTCGGGTCCAGACCCCGAGCTGAAGACGGTCAGTCCGTACATGCCACTCCCTCCCCGGCGATCGCACCGGATCGCCGCCACTGCTCCACCCGCTCCGCGGCCACGCCCCAGTCCCGCAGCGCCTCTGCCGTGTGCTCGCCCGGCACCGGCGGCCGCCGGCCGAGAGCGGCCGGGGTGCGGCTGAACTTCGGCGCGGGAGCGGGCTGCACGAGCCCGTCCCGCTCCACGAAGGACCCGCGGGCCACGTTGTGCGGATGCCGGGGCGCCTCGTCGGTGTCCAGCACCGGCGCCACACACGAGCTGCGCCGCTCGGCCAGTTTCGCCCACTCGTCACGGGTGCGGGTGCGGATCGCGGCGGCGAAGAGCTCGCGCAGCCGCGGCCAGGTGGAGCGGTCTTCGCGGTCCGGCGGGTCGGCCACCCCGAGCAGGTCGACCAGGTCGTCGTAGAAGCGCTGTTCCAGGGCGGCCACCGACAGCCATTTGCCGTCCGCCGTCTCGTAGACGTCGTAGAACGGGGCGCCGCTGTCGACGAGGTTGGTGCCGCGCTCCCGGCTCCAGGCGCCGGTCTGGGTGTACCCGAAGAACGCGGTCGACAGCAGCGCCGCGCCTTCCACCATCGCGGCGTCGACCACCTGCCCGCGCCCGGAGCGCTGCCGTTCCAGCAACGCGGCGAGGATCCCGAACGCGAGCAGGGAGCCCCCGCCCGCGAAGTCCCCGATCAGGCTCAGCGGCGGGGTGGGCGGCTGGCCGCGACGGCCGATCAAGGAGAGGGTCCCGGACAGCGCCACGTAGTTGAGGTCGTGGCCGACCGCCTGCGCGAGCGGGCCGTCCTGGCCGAACCCGGTCATGCGGCCGTACACCAGGGCGGGGTTGCGGTCCAGGCAGATGTCCGGGCCGATGCCGAGCCGTTCGGCCACGCCGGGCCGGAAACCCTCGATCAGCGCGTCAGCCCGCTCGACGAGGTCGAGCACCACCTCGGCGCCGGCGGGGTGCTTGAGGTCGACGGCGACCGACCGGCGCCCGCGGTGCAGCAGTTCGGTGCGGAAGTCGGCGTTGGGCCCGACCAGTGCCGCACCGTCCACGCGGTCGAGCCGGAGCACGTCCGCGCCCAGGTCGGCCAGCAGCATGGCGCAGAACGGGCCGGGCCCGATCGAGCCGACCTCGACGACCCGGACGCCGGACAGGGGTCCCGTCACAGGGCGATCACCTCCTGCACCTCGCGCGAGGCGAGGTCGGCCACCGGTCCCGAACCCGCGAGTTTCCCCTTGCGCAGCGCGAGAAAACTGTCCGCCAGCGCACGGATCATGCCGATGTGCTGTTCGACCAGCAGCAGCGCGGTGCCGCGGGAGCGGATCTCGCGCAGCGCCGCGGTCAGCTCGTCGATCACCACGGGCGCCAGACCCTCGGTCGGCTCGTCGAGCATGAGCAGTTTCGGCTCGGCCAGGAGGGCGCGGGCGATGGCCAGCATCTGCTGTTCGCCGCCGGAGAGCGCCGTGCCCGGCCGCTTCGCGCCGCGGCCGAGGTTCGGGAACAGCTCGTAGACCGCCGGCACGCTCCACTGCCCCTTCCGACGGGACGCCCGGCCGAGGAGGATGTTTTCCTCCACGGTCAGGTTGCCGAAGATGCGCTTGCCCTGCGGTACCAGGCTGACCCCGCGGGCGGCCGGTTCGTGTCGCCTGCGGCCGGCGGGTTTGCCGTCGACGAGGATTTCGCCGGTCACCTGGGGCACCCCGTAGACCGACAGCATCGCGGTGGTCTTGCCCGCGCCGTTGCGGCCGACCAGCCCGACGGTGCTGCCCTCCTCGATGGTGAAGGAGACGTCGTCCAGCACGACCGCGCCGTCGTAGGAGGCGCGCACGCCCTTGAACTCCAGGATCGCGGTCACGCTGCACTCCCGAGGTAGGCCTGGATGACTTCGGCGTCGGCGCGCACGTCGGCGGGTGCGCCGTGCGCGAGGACCTTGCCGAGGTTGAGCACGGTGATCACGTCGCACACCCGGAACACGCCGTCGACGTCGTGCTCCACCAGCACCGCGGCGACCTCCCGCTCCCGGCACAGGCGCCGCACGTGGTCGAGCAGCCGGACCGACTCGTCGGCGACCAGGCCCGCGCACGGCTCGTCGAGCAGCACCACCCGCGGCGCGCCGATCAACGCCAGCGCCAGATCGACGCTGCGCTGGGTGCCGTAGGCGATCTCGGCGCAGACCCGGTCCAGCACCGGGCCCAGTTCCAGGGCCTCGACGATCGCCGGGACGTCCCGGGCGCCCTGCCGGTGGGCCACCATGTCCAGCTGCGCGCGCACGGTCATCGAGCCGAACACGCTGGTGCGCTGGAACGACCGGGCGATGCCCCGGTCCCGCCGCCACCTCGGTGCCCGCCGCGTGATGTCTTCGCCGAGGTAGCGGACCATGCCCGAGGCGGGACGGACCCGCCCGGACAACGCGTCCAGGAACGTCGACTTGCCGGCGCCGTTGGGGCCGATGACGCCGTGCAGGACACCCGGCTCCAGCGCGATGTCCACGTTGTCCAGTGCGCGAACGGCGCCGTACCGCACGCTTACGCCAGTCGCTTCGAACAGGCTCATTTCCCGCCCCTCCTGACGAACCGGCGCCGCAGCTTGCCCAGCACACCGGTCAGGCCACCGGGCAGGAACACCAGCACCGCCACGAGCGCGACACCGGTGTAGAGCTGGAGGTTGCCGGAGCTGTTGAACTCCGCCTGCGCCCAGATGTAGGCCAGCGAACCGACCATCGGGCCGGCCAGCGAGCCGAGCCCGCCGACGATCGCCGCGATCAGCGAGTCACCCGCCTTGAGGAAGCTCAGCACGTCGGGCGAGACGTACGCGGCGTTCAGGGCGAACAGCACCCCGCCCAGGGCGGCCACCGCGCCCGAAACGACGAACGCGGCCAGGCGGGGCCGGAACGTGTCGAAACCGGAGAAGCGCATGCGTTCCTCGTTCTCCCGGATCCCCTCCAGCACGGTGCCGAACCGCGCGCGGCCGAGCAGCCACAGCACGACTGCGGCGGCGACCAGGGCGATCCACACGACGGGCCAGAACAGCGCGGCGTTCATGACGTCGTCGACCGGCATGCCCGCGAAGGTCTGCCCTGGCTCGAAGTGGACCTGCAGCCCGTCGTAGGCGCCCGTCCACGGCCGGGCGACGGTCTGCACGCAGAACTGGTACAGGGCCTGGCCGAGCGCGAGGGTCAGCATCAGGAACCCCATGCCGGACGCCCGCACGACGAGCAGGCCCATCACCACGGCCAGCCCGGTGCCGACGGCGAGCCCGAACAGCGCCGCGGGGAGCGGGCCCCAGCCCCACTGCTGCGTGGCGATCGCGAGGGCGTAGGCCGCGCCGCCGAAGAACGCGGTGTGGCCGAGGCTGATCAGCCCGAGGTGCCGGGCGAGGAACCCGATCCCGAGCGCCAGCAGTGCGAGGATGATCCCGTCGAGCAGCAGGCCCATCGTGTAGCGGTCGGGCACCAGGTAGGGCACCGCCAGGCCGGCCGCGGCGACCAGCACGGCGAGCAGCAGGCCGCGCAGGACGAGCGTGCGATGCAGGCCCGTCTTCGGTCCGCCGGTGACCACGTCCGGCTCGGCGACGGCGAGGGTGCTCATGCCTGCCTCCCGAAGAGTCCCGCCGGACGCCACAGCAGCACGGCGACGAGCGCGGCGTAGGGCACGAGCACCGCGACACTGGGCAGCCACACCGCGCCGAGGGTCTGCACGATGCCCAGCGCCATGCCGGCGCTCATCGCGCCGGCGATGCTGCCCGCACCGCCGATCACGACGACGATCAGGACGTTGATCAGGATCGCCACGCCCATGCCCGGGTCCACCGACACGTACGGCGCGGCGAGTGCGCCCGCCAGCCCGGCCAGCGCCGCGCCGAGGCAGACCACCACGAGGCTCACGCGGTCGGCGTTGATGCCCAGGATCTGCGCGGTCTGCCCATCCCGGCTCGCGGCCCGGATGTGCAGGCCGAGCCGGGAGGACCGCAGCCACCACGTCAGGGCGACCGCGAGCACCACGGCGAAGCCGATGATCAGCAACCGATAGCTCGGGTAGTCCACCCCGAACACCGACGTGGTGCCGCCCAGCCCGGCCGGGGCGGCCACGGCCAGCGTGCGCTCACCCCAGACCAGCACGATGACGCGTTCCAGCACCATCGCCAGGCCGAAGGTCACCAGGCCGACCTCGATGTGGGAGCGGTGCTGCAGCCGCCGGAAGAAGACCAGCTCCAGCACCGCGCCGAGCACCGCCAGCACCGCGGGGGCGACGAGCAACGCCAGCCAGAACGAGAAGTGCGTGCTGACGCTGTAGGCGAGGTAGGCGCCGGCCATGTAGAGCGCGCCGTGCGAGAAGTTGGTGACACCGCGCAGGCCGTAGATCATCGCCAGGCCGGAGCTGAGGATCATCAGCAGCGAGCCGAAGGCGATCCCGTTGAGCAACTGGGCGAAGTTCACGCGATCACCCCTTGAGGGTGCAGGCCGGGTCGGCCTGCGGGGCGGTCTGCGGGCCCGGCGCGCTCGCCACGATCTTGAACGCGAGTCCGTTGCCGTCCTTGACGACCTGTCCCAGGTAGGAGGGCCGCACCAGCTGGTGGTCGGCCGCGCGCATCGTCACCGGGCCGGCGATGCTGTCGAAGGTGAGGTCGCCCAGCGCCTCGCGCACCTTGACCGGGTCGGCGCTGCCGGCCTTGCGGATGCCCGCGAACAGCGTTTCGGCGGCGAGGTAGGCGTCGGCCTCGACGTAGTAGGGCAAACTGCCGAACTTGGCCTGGAAGCCCTGCACGAACTGCTGGTTGAGCGGGTTGGGGTCGCCCACGTCGTAGCCGACGTTGTTGTAGAACCCGGTGATCTTGTCGCCGAGCGCGGGGAACAGCGGCTCGGAGACCATGTTGAAGCCGAGCACGGTGCGGAACTTGGCAGGCAGGTTGAACTGCGCGGCCTGGTTGACGAACGCGACGCCGTCGGCGCCGTACTCGACGGCGAACAGCGCGTCGGCGTCGCTGGCCTGCAGTTTGGTGATGTAGGACCCGAACTCGGTGGTGTTGAGCGGGGCGAACTGCTCCAGCACGACCTGCTTGCCCGCGGCCTGGGCGGCGTCCCGGAAGATCTCGGCCGCGGTGTGCCCGGTCGAGTAGTCGACGGCCTGCACGGCCCAGCGGTCACCGGGCAGGTTCTTCAGCGTCGCGGCCAGGGCGTTGACGTCCATCCGGTTGGTCTGCACGACGCGGAAGGCGTTGGCCGCGCAGTCCTTGCCGGTGAGGGCGTCGTCCTTGCCGAGGCTGTTGAACGACAACGCGTGGAGGCCTTCGAGCTGCTGGTTGAGCGCCCCGTTCTCGGTGGAGGTCATGACCCCGCCGATGAACTGGGCTCCCCGCTGCGTCACCGCCTCTCGGGCGGCCCGCAGCGTCGTGGCGGACGTGGCGTCGGTGTCCATCCGGATCAGCTCGACCTGGCGGCCGTCGATGCCGCCCTGGGCGTTGACGGTGTCGACGGCGTACTGCCAGCCCTTCGCGGCGTCGGATCCGAACTGGGCGAGCGCGCCGGACGAGGGCGGGATGATGGCGACCTTGATGGTGCCGGCGGCGTCCCCCGCCTCACTGCTGCCGGGGGTGCCGCAGGCGGCGACGAGCGCCCCGGCCAGCAGAGCGGTGAGCACTGGAACGACTTTGTTCCTCACGATGACCTCGACAAGTCCGTTGGGGAGCCGGAGGACTCCAGGGGTGGGGAGTATCAGATGGTCCCCCGAATTTTGGTCTTATCATTGGAACAAAAGCGTCTCCACAAAGGGGCAAAACGCTCTCCCGGGCGGGGGATCATCTCCCCCGATCGGGAGAGGCCCGTTGCTAGGCGAAATTCGCCGGCCGCTTCTCGAGGAACGCGGTGATCCCTTCACGAGCCTCGCCCGACTCGAATAGCTCCTGTTCCTGCTCCACCTCGAACCGGAAACCCTGGTCCAGCGGCAGGTCGAACGCGGCGTCCACGGTCCGGATCACCGCCTGCTGCGCGGGCAGCGACAGACGGGCCAGCTCCCGCGCCAGCTCCAGCGCGGCCTTCTCCGCCGTCCCCGCGGGCACGAGGCGGTCGATCAGCCCGATCGCGTGCGCCTCTTCCGCGGGCACCTGACGCGCCGTCAGCATGATGTCCAGCGCCCGGCCGCGCCCGACGAGCCGCGGTAGCCGCTGAGTCCCGCCGGCGCCCGGGATGAGGCCGAGTTTGACCTCGGGCAGACCGAACTTCGCCGACGCCGACCCCACCCGCAGCGTGCAGGCCATCGCCAGCTCCAGACCGCCACCCAGCGCCAGCCCGTCCACCGCGGCGATGGTGATCCGGTCGGCCGACGCGAGCCGGTCCAGCACGCCGCGCAACCGGTCGCCGTACTCGGTGAACGACTTCGCGTCGATCGCCGACATGTGCTTGATGTCGGCGCCCGCCGCGAAGAACCCGGGGATCTCGGAAGCCACCACGACGACCTTGGCGCCCTCCGCGGCATCCAGCGCCGTGTTGAGACCGTCGATGATGGGCAGCCCCAGCGCGTTCGCCGGGCCGCGCCGTAGCGTGAACACCTCGATACCGTCACCAGCGGCGCGCCGGACGACCGCGTTGTCGCTCATGGAAAAACCCTTTCGTGGTCAGGGACGCCGCGGGAACCGGCCGAAGTCGGGCCGCCGCTTGTCCTTGTAGGCCTCACGGCCTTCCTTGGCCTCGTCGGAGGCGTAGAACAGCAGGTTGGCGTCGTGCGCGAGTTGCTGGATGCCGGCCAGCCCGTCCTCGGCGGCGTGGAAGCTCGCCTTGAGCATCCGCAGCGCGAACGGCGACAGCTCGAGCATCTCCCGGCACCACTTGACGGTTTCGGGCTCCAGATCGGCCAGTGGCACGACGGTGTTGACCAAACCCATCTCCAGCGCCTGCCGCGCGTCGTACTGGCGGCACAGGAACCAGATCTCCTTGGCCTTGCGGGCGCCCACCAGGTTCGCCAGGAGCCCGGCGCCGAACCCGCCATCGAACGAGCCGACGCGCGGACCGGTCTGCCCGAACCGCGCGTTGTCCGCCGCGATCGCCAGGTCGCAAACCAGCTGGAGCACCTGTCCCCCGCCGACCGCGTAGCCCGCGACCATCGCGACCACCGGTTTCGGCAGCCGCCGGATCTGCACGTGCAGGTCGGTGACGTGGAACCGGCCGGGCTTGCCCGGTTCGGACAGGTACCCGGTGTCGCCGCGCACCCGCTGGTCGCCGCCGGAACAGAACGCGAGATCCCCCTGCCCGGTCAAAATGATGACCCCGATGGTGGTGTCCTCGCGGGCGACCTCGAGGGCATCGGAGACCTCGACCAGCGTCTGCGGGCGGAAGGCGTTGCGCACCTCCGGACGGCAGATGGTGATCTTGGCGATGCCGTCCCCGCTGTAATCCAGCCGGATGTCGGTGTAGTCACCGACCTGCTTCCACTCGACGCTCACGCCATCGTCAATCCGCCGCTGACCGACAGGGTCTGCCCGGTGATGTACTCGGCGGCGTCGGAGGCGAAGAACGCGACCGCGGCCGCGACATCGCTGGGCTTGGCCAGCCGCTTCATCGGGACACCGCGAACCATCCCGGCGAGCACCTTGTCCGCGTCCTGGCCGGAGTTGTCGGCGAACTTGCGCAGTGCCGGGGTGTCGGTCGGCCCGGGGCACACGGTGTTGGCGGTGACGCCCTTGGTGGCGACCTCGCGGGCCAGGGTCTTGGTGAACGCGATGATGCCGCCCTTGGCGCCGGAGTACACCGCCTCCAGGGACGAGCCGACGCGGCCGGCGTCGGATCCGATGTTGATCACCCGCCCGAAGCCGCGCTCGATCATGCCCGGCAGGACGGCCTGGATGACGCGCAGCGCGCCCTTGAAGTTGATGTCCAGGATGCGGTTCCAGAAGTCCTCGTCGGTGTCGACGAACTTCATGAAGTCGTCCCAGCCGGCGTTGTTCACGACGATCTCGACCGGACCGAGCTCCGCGGTCACGGTCTTGACCGCGGCCTGCACCGACGCGGTGTCGGTGATGTCGGTCTGCACCGCCAGCGCGGTGCCGCCCGCGTCGGTGATGGTCTGCGCGGCGGCCTGCGCGGCCTCGAGGTTGAGGTCGGCGATCGCGACCCGGTACTTCTGCTCGCCCAGGGTCAGGGCGATGCCCTGCCCGATGCCCTGCGCACCGCCGGTGACGAGCGCGACGCGGTTGCTCATGTGCTTCCTCTCAGTTCCAGTTGACGGGGCCGGCGACGATGGAATGGCTGGTGAGCTTGCGACCCAGGACGTCCTGGGCGGCACGCGCGGCGTCGATGAGCCCGGGCAGGGACAGCCCGGTCTCGACGCCCATTTCGTGGAACATGCTGACCAGGTCCTCGGTCGCGATGTTGCCGGTCGATCCGGGTGGGACCGGGCAACCGCCCAGCTCGCCGAAGCTGGACTCGAAGCTCGCGCACCCCACCTCCAGGGCCGCGAAGGCGTTGGCCAGCCCCTGGCCCCGGGTGTTGTGGAAGTGCGCGGTGACCTCGACGCCGGGCAGCCGCTCCAGCGCGGCGGTGAAGAACTCCGTGACATAGGCCGGGTTCGCCATGCCGGTGGTGTCGCCGAAGCCGATCTCAGTGGCGCCCGCCTCGGCGAAGCGTTCGGCGAGGCCGAGCACCCGGTCCAGTTCGACCTTGCCCTCGTAGGGGCAGCCGAACGACGTCGCGACGACCGCCGCGCAGGTCAGCCCCTCGCTCCGGATGCGGGCGGCCATCTTGTCGTTGTCGGCCATCGTCTCGGCGACGGTGCGGTTGACGTTCTTCTTGTTGTGCGTCTCCGAGGCGGACACGAAGATCGCGGCCTCGTGGAACTTCTCCCGCACCTCGAGGGCGTTGTCCAGGCCCCTGCTGTTCGGGATCAGCACCATCAGCCGCACGTCGTCCGGCACGTCGATCCGGTTCAGCACCTCGACGCCGTCGGAGAGCTGCGGGATCACGTCGGGCCGCACGAAGCTCGCGACCTCGATCCGCTTGAGTCCCGCGCGGGCCAGCGCGTTGATCAGCCGCACCTTCTGCTCGGTGGGGATGTGCTCGGGCTCGTTCTGGAAACCGTCGCGCGGGCCGACCTCACGGATGTGCACGCTGCTCGGTCGCCGGGTGGTCATGTGCAGGCTCCTCTCGACAGGGCTTCCCGGTGCTCGGGCGCGGCGATCGCGATCAGGCGCCTGGCCCGTTCGGCGAGGTCGCACCCGCGCAGGTGCGCGGCGCCGTACTCCGTCACCACGACGTCCACATCGGACCGTGACGTGGTGACGGCGCCGCCGTGCAGCGCCGGGACGATGGTGGAGTGCGTCCCGGAGCGGGCCCGCACCGTGATGATCGACCGGGTTCCGGTGAGCGACGCGGCCCGCGTGAAGTCGGCCTGACCGCCCACCGCTCCGATGTAGACGCCGCGGCGGATCTCGGCACCGACCTGTCCGGTGAGGTCGACCTCGATCGCTGAGTTGACCGACACCAGCGACCGCAGGCGGGACAGCGTTTCCGGGGCGTGGGTGTAGCTGGCCGGCCGGAAGTGCACCGGCAGGTCGGGCAGCCGGTCGTACAGCTCGGCGGTGCCCAGTGCGGCGCCGGTGACGATGATCCCCGGGTCGATCTCCTTGCGCGCGCCGGTCAGAACGCCCTTCTCGACCAGGCGAAGCACGCCGTCGGAGATCATGCCGGAGTGGAAGCCGAGGTCTTTGTGCCCGGCCAGGCAGTCCAGCACCGCCGAGGGCAGCGAGCCGACGCCCATCTGCAGCGTGTCGCCGTCCTCGATCAGCTCCGCCACGTGCCGGGCGATCGCCGACTCGACGTCGTCGGGCGCCTTGGCCGGCGCCTCGGCCAGCGGCCGGTCGGTTTCCACGGTCGCGGCGAAGCGGGACAACGGGATCCGCGCGGTGCCCGTGGTGGCGGGCATGCGGTGGTTGACCTCGGCCAGCAGGACCGGGGTGTGCTCGACGGCGTCGGCGGCGTAGTCGGCGCCGACACCGAGCGAGCACATCCCGTCGGAGTCCGGCGGGGAGACCTGGACGAATCCGACGTCGGAGGGCAGCACCCGCTCGGCGAACATCCGCGGCAAGGCCGAGTAGTGGCACGGGACGACGGTGAGCCGGCCCGCTCGGCTGGTCCGGCGCAGCTCCCCGAGTGCTCCGTAGGAGATCAGCGACAGCTGCTCGGGCAGCTCCCGGGTGAGCCGGTGGTCCCAGGTCAGGCCGCAGAACGCGCGGTGCGGCCCCAGCTCGCCGATCTGGTCGAGCAGGGCGTGCACCAGGGGGGTCGGCTCGGCGCTGGCCTGGCCCCACCAGATCCCGGCGCCGGGCGGCACGTGACGGGCGAGCTCGATCATCCGTCGAGCCGCTGGATCAGGGTGGCGGTGCCCAGGCCCCCACCGCAGCACATGGTGACCAGGCCCAGCTCGGCGTCCCGGCGCTCCAGCTCGGCGAGGATCGTGGCCATCAGCCGCGAGCCGGTCGCGCCGACCGGATGTCCGAGGGCGATCGCGCCGCCGTTGACGTTGACGCGGTCCATGTCCGGCTTCAGCTCGCGCTCCCAGGCCAGGACCACCGAGCTGAACGCCTCGTTGGCCTCGAACAGGTCGATGTCGCCGACCGTGAGCCCGTTGCGCTCCAGCAGTTTCCGGGTCGCCGGGATGGGACCGGTCAGCATGATGATCGGGTCCACCCCGACCGTGGTCTGGTCGAGGATCCGCGCCCGCGCCCGCAGACCGTGCTCGGCCGCGGCGTCGCGGGAGGCCAGCAGGACCGCGGCCGCGCCGTCGGAGATGGGCGACGAACTGCCCGCGGTGATGCGGCCGTTCTCCTTGCGGAAAGCCGGCTTGAGCGCCGACAGCTTCTCCAGGTCGGTGCCGGGGCGAACACTCTGGTCACCACGGAGGCCGTCGAAGGACACCAGCTCCGCATCGAAGTGCCCGGCTTCCCACGCGGCACTCGCCAGTGCATGGGAGCGGACCGCGAACTCGTCCATCTCGGTACGGCTGATGTCCCAGCGGTCGGCGATCAGCTCGGCGCTCTCCCCCTGGTGCACGAAGGAATACCGGTCACGCAGCTCGGCCGGCCACGGATCACCGTAGAGTTCGGAGATCTTCACCGGCGAGTCGATCGGCACGTGTCCCATGTGCTCGACGCCGCCGGCGATCACCACGTCGTGCGTGCCGGTCCCGACCAGCCCGGCGGCCATCTCGACCGCGGTCTGCGCCGAGCCGCACCGGCGGTCCAGGGTCACCGCCGGCACCTCGGGCGGATACCCGGCCTGCAGCCACGCGTTGCGGCCGATGTTGCGGGACTGCTCGCCGAACGGAGCGGTGCAGCCGATCACCAGGTCCTCCACCGCAGCAGGGGCGACGCCCGTGCGAGACAGGAGTTCGGTGTAGCACGCGGCGAGCAGCGCGTTCGGGTGCGTGTCGCGGTACCAGCCGCGCTCGGGGTGCGACTTGCCGATCGGGGTGCGCACCGCCTCGGCGATCACGACTTCACGTCCGTGCCGCATCACATCACCGTCCCGCCGTCGACCGGCAGCACCTGGCCGGTGATGTACCCCGCCGCGGGCGAGGCCAGGAAGACGAAGCTGCCGGCGATTTCGTCGGGCGTGGCCCACCGGCCGAGCGGGATGCGTGCGAGCGTCTTGGCGGCCAGCTTCTCGTTGCTGCGGATGTTCTCCGTCATCGCCGTGGCGGCCAGCGGCGCGAGCGCGTTGACGGTGACCTGCTGCCGGGCCAGCTCCCGGGCCAGCGACTTGGTGAGACCGATGATCCCGGCCTTGGCGGCGCCGTAGTTGGCCTGGCCGATCGTTCCGTCGATACCCGCGGCGGAGGTGACGTTGATGATCCGGCCGCTGCCGTCTGCGGGCAGGTAGGGCAACGCCGCCTGGCTGCACACGAAGCTGCCCACGAGGTGGATGTCGACGATCCGGCGGAACGCTTCCTCGGTCAGCTTCGGGAACATGGCCGGCGCGATCGCGCCCGCGTTGTTGACCAGGATGTGCAGCGTCCCGCCCGTGAGCGCCGCCGCCTGCTGCGCCGCCTCGGCCGCGGCGGCCGCGTCGCGCACGTCGAGCGCGCGGTACTCGGCCGCGTCGCCGATGCTCTCCGCGGTCACCTTGGCGGCCTGCTCGTCGATGTCGGTGACCAGCACCCGCGCACCGGCCGCGGCGAACGCCCGGGCGACGGCGGCGCCGATGCCACCACCCGCGCCGGTGACGAGGGCGGATCGGTCGTCGAGTCGGAACATCAGTAGCTCCTCGGCAGTCCGAGCACGTGCGAGCCGAGGTAGTTCAGGACCATCTCCTGGCTCAGCGGTGCGATCTTGAGCAGGCGGGCCTCGCGGAAGTACCGCGAGACGTGGTACTCCTCCGAGTACCCCATGCCGCCGTGGGTCTGCAGTGCGCGATCCGCGGCCTGGAAACCGGCGTCGGCGCACAGGTACTTCGCCGTGTTCGCCTCACGCCCGCAGGGTTTGCCGTTGTCGTAGAGCCAGGTCGCCTTGCGCAGGGCCAGTTCCGCGGCGTCGAGCCGGGCCAGCGAGTCCGCGAGCGGGAACTGCAGGCCCTGGTTCATGCCGATCGGGCGGCCGAACACCTCGCGCTCGTTGCCGTATCGGACGGCGGCCCGCAGCGCCGCCCGGCCGAGGCCGAGCGCCTCCGCGGCCACCAGCATCCGCTCGGGGTTGAGACCGTCGAGGATGTAGCGGAAGCCCTCGCCCTCCTCACCGACGCGGTCCTCCACCGGGATCCGCAGGTCGTCGATGAACAGCTCGTTCGAGGTGACCGCGTTGCGGCCCATCTTCCGGATCGGGCGGATGTCCACCTTCGACCGGTCGAGGTCGGTGAGGAACAGCGTCAGCCCGTCGGTCTTCTTCTTGACGTCCTCGAACTTCGTCGTCCGCGTCAGCAGCAGGATCTTCTCCGACTCCACCGCCTTGGAGATCCACACCTTGCGGCCGTTGACCACGTACTCGTCGCCCTCGCGGCGGGCGAAGGTGGTGATGCGGGTGGTGTCCAGGCCGGCGCCCGGTTCGGTGACACCGAAGCAGACGTGCAGGTCGCCGTTGACGATCCGGGGCAGCGTGCGCCGCTTGAGCTCCTCGGAGCCGTGCACGATCACCGGGTGCATCCCGAAGATCGACAGGTGCATCGAGCTGGCCGCGTTCATCCCGCCGCCGGACGCCGACACCTCCTCCAGCAGCAGAGCGGCTTCGGTGATGCCGTAGCCGTGCCCGCCGTACTCCTCCGGCGTGGTGATGCCGAGCCATCCACCCTGGGCGAAGGCGTTGTAGAACTCGGTGGGGAACTCCTTCGCCGCGTCCTTCTCCAGCCAGTACTGGTCGTCGAATTTCGCAGCCAGTTCGGCCACCGCCTGGCGAATGGTCGCCTGGTCCTCGGTCAGTGCAAAGTCCACCGCGCTCTCCCACCCGACATTGGATTTGGCCCAACTATAACAAAGGACTGACCAAAACTATAGGGCTTCCCGTCACGCGGCCGGGACCAGCGGAAGCGCCGCCGCCAAGCGCTCGTTCCACGCCGAAGGCGACCCCGCCAGGCGCTCGTTGAGCTTGGCGCGCTTGTAGAACAGCTGCAGGTCGTGCTCCCACGTGTATCCGATGGCGCCGTGCAAGGTCAGCGCACTGTCCGCGACGCCGGCCGCCGACGCGCACACCTGAGCCTTCGCCGCCGCCGCGTGCAGCGCGAAGTCCTCATGCTCTTGCTCGACCGACGCGGCGGCGTAGTAGACCAGCGAGCGTGCGGATTCGACGGCGACCAGCATCGTCGCCGCCGCGTGCTTGACCGCCTGGAACGACCCGATCGGCACGCCGAACTGCTCGCGCTGCTTGCTGTACCCGACCGCGAGGTCCAGCATCCGCTCGGCCGCGCCGAGGCTGTCGGCCGCGACCAGCACCGCCGACCGCAACGCGGCCCGCGCCAGTTCCCGTCCGGCGTCCGCGGCGAGTTCCGCCCCCCGGACACCGTCGAGCGAGACGTCGGCGACCGAGCGGCTGCGGTCCAGCAGGGACCGCCGGGTCAGACTCGTCTCCGCGGCGTCGACGAGGTAGAGCCGGCCACCCGCCGGCACCACGAACTTCGCCGCCCGGTCCGCACCGAGGACCAGCGGCACCGTCCCGGTCAGGAGACCGTCGGCCACGTCGACCGCCACGGGGAAATCGGCCGGTTTGTCCGCAGTCACCGCGAGAACGGCGAATTCCCCGCCGGTCAGGCACGCCTCCGCCACTTCGGCCGGCAGCATCGGAACGGCCGGCACGGATGCCAGCCACGCCGAGGACGGGGCAGCCGAGCGGCCGAGCTGTTCCGCGGCCAGCGCGAGCTCGAGCAGCCCCCCGCCCTGACCGCCCGCCGATTCCGGGGTTCCGACGGAGAACCAGCCCTCCTCGACGAACCGCCGCTCGAAGACTCCGGCGTCACCGGCGTCGAGCCAGCCACGCACCGCCTCCGCCGGCGCGAACCGGTCGAGCCAGCCCCGGAAGGAGTCCCGGAACAACTCCTGGTCTTCGGTCAACGTCCAACGCATGCTCGTGCCTTTCGCCGTTGATGTCGCGAGTGCTGGTTCAATACGTCGCGAACCTGAGAACGATGGTAAGTTAGGTCAGACCTTTAGGCCAAAGTGTGGGGAGATTGACATGGCGGGCACACGCCCTGGGGCGACCAACGCCACCCGCTCCGCGGTGCGCCTGAGCCCGATGGAGGTGCCCAAGGCGTCCGACGTGCTGGCCGACGACCTGCGGGAACGCATCCTCGAGGGCGAGTTCGAAGAAGGCACCGCGCTGCCGACCGAACGCGAGTTGGTCTCCCAGACCCGGATGAGCCGCACCACGGTGCGCGAGGCCCTGCGCATCCTCGAGGTCCAGGGCCTGGTCCGGATCAAGGCCGGCCGCGGCGGCGGCGCGTTCGTGCAGCGCCCGGGTCGGGACTCGATCACCAGCTCGGTGAACCTGCTCATCCGCGGTCAGAAGGTGCGGCTGGCCGCGCTGCTGGAGACCCGCGAGGCGATCGAGCCCTACTGCGCCAAGCTGGCCGCACGGCACCGCACCGAGGCCGACCTGGCTCGCCTCGACGCCGCCAACAAGGCCATCGCCGACGAGGACGGCAGCCTCGCCGACTTCCTGCAGGCCAACGTCGACTGGCACGTCGGGGTCGCCACCGCCAGCCACAACGAACTGCTGACGGGCCTGATGACCGCACTGTCCACGGCGATCTACGCAGCCACCGAGAACGAGGCGTTCGTCAACGACGAGGTGCGGCGCACCACGGTCAAGGCGCACAAGTCGATCACCGCGGCCATCCGGGCCCAGGACCCAGATGCCGCGGTGCGCCGCATGAGTCGGCACGTCCACTCCTACGCCGAGGCCGTTCTCGAGGTCGAGGAACGTACCGAGATCCCGGTCCCCGGCGAAGGCTGAGCCGTCCGGCTCACGGACGGACGAGCGCACGGATCTCCGCGACCGCCTCGGGGTTCTCGGCGCCGGAGAGGTCCCCGGGGTCGCTGCCCAGCACGGCCGCGCGCACGGCGCGCCGGAGGATCTTGGCAGACCGGGTCTTGGGCAGCTGGGCCACCCGGTGCACCACCGCGGGCGCGAACGGCTTGCCGAGCTCCTCGGCCACCATTTCGCGCAGCGCCGCCGACACGTCCTCGCCGGCGCCCGGGCGGGGCACCCAGAACGCCCACACGGCCTCGCCCTTCTTCGCGTCCGGCACGCCCACCGCGGCCGCCTCGGCGACGGCCGGGTGCGTGGCCATCACCGCCTCGACCTCGGCCGGCGCGAGCCGTTTGCCCGCGATGTTCATGACGTCGTCGGAGCGCCCGCGGATGAACCACTGGCCGTCGTCGTCGACCAGGGCGTAGTCGCCGTGCCGCCACATCCCGGGAAAGGTCGACCAGTACGCCTCCAGGTAGCGCTCGTCGTCCTTCCACACGCCACGGGTCATCGCGGGCCACGGCTGCCGGCACACCAGCTCCCCGACCTCGCCGCGGACCGGCCGCCCGGCGTCGTCGACCACGTCGACGTCCATGCCCAGCGACGGCCCGCCGAGCGAACAGCTGCGGATCGGCTCGACCGGGTACGGCGCCAGGAACGATCCGCCGACCTCGGTGCCGCCGGAGAAGTTGATGATCGGCACGCGGCCGCCGAACACGTCGCGGGCCAGCCACTCGTAGGAGTCCGGGTCCCACGGCTCCCCTGTCGAGCCGAGCACGTGCACCGAAGACAGGTTGAACCCGCTCAGATCGGTGTCCTCGTTCGTGCGCAACGTCCGGATGAGGGTCGGCGACACCCCGAGCATGCTGACGCGGTGGCGTTCGGCGAGCCGCCACAACCGGTCCAGACCGGGGATGTCCGGCGAGCCTTCGTAGAGCAGCAGGGTCCCGCCGTTGGCGTGCGTGCCGAAGATCGACAGCGGGCCCATGATCCAGCCCATGTCGGTGACCCAGCAGAAGACGCCACCCGGCTTGAGGTCGAACGAGTATGCGACCTCGCTGGCCGTCTTCACCAGGAACCCGGCGTGGGTGTGCACCGCACCTTTGGGCTTGCCGGTGGTGCCCGAGGTGTAGGCGAGCAGCAGGGTGTCGGTGGCGGGCATCGCCTCGACCGGGCCGGGATCACCGGCCGGCAGCCGCGACCAGAGCACATCCCGCGACGTTGCGGTCTTCGGTTCCTCGTCGAGGTTGCCGACCAGGACCACGTGGCGCACGGCCGGGCAGGATTCCAGTGCCTCGTCGAGCAGCGGTTTCATGGCCACCTCGCGGCGTCGGCGGACGGTGCCGTCGGCCACGACGACGGCCTTGGCGTCGGCGTCCTGCAGGCGGGAGGCGATAGCGGTCGGCGCGAACCCGGAGAACAGCGGCACCAGCACCGCGCCGAGCCGGGCGATCGCGTAGCAGGCGACGACGGCCTCTGGGACCATCGGCAGGAACAGCCCGACCGCGTCACCGCGGCCGATGCCCAGCGCGCGCAGCCCGGCGGCCACGCGCTCGACCTCACTGGCCAGCTCGGCGAAAGTGAGCGTGCGGACGCTGCCGTCCTCGGCCTCGTGCACCACGGCCGGGCGCTCCGGCGACGCGTCGGCCCACCGGGTCAGGCACGCGTCGACGATGTTCAGCTCGCCGCCGGGGAACCACTCCGGCCACTCGATGCCCCGCGAGAGGTCCGCGACGCGCGCGTACGGTGTGCGGAACGGCAGGCCGAGGTCGCGCACGACCGCGTCCCAGTACCACTCGATGTCGGCGACCGACCGCGCCCGCAGCTGCGCCAGCGAGCCGATGCCGTGGGCACGGGCGAGCCGGGTGACATTGGCGTGCTCGACGTAGTCGTCGGTGGGGACCCAGGTGTAGACCACGGTGTCAGCTCCTCGGCATGCCGAGCATCCGCTCGGCCACGATGTTGCGCTGGATGAAGGTGGAACCGCCGGCGATGGCGGTACCGCGCGCCTGGTAGGTGAGCCGCAGCCACCTGGCGGCCTCGGCTAGCTCGTCGTCGAGCCCGAACTGGCCGCCCAGCGGCTCCAGCGACAGCCGGAAGTCGGCCAGGTCCTCCACCAGCGGACAGAAGTACAGCTTGCCGATCGAGGTGACCGGTCCGGGCGGACCACCCTCGGCGGCGAGGGTCACCACACGCTGCCCGATGAGGCGGTGGGTCAGGGCCCGGCCGTAGAGGTCGGCCACCTTCTGCCGGATCACCGGATTCGCGCCGAGCGGGCGGCCGTCCTCGCCGGTGCGCCCGGCGATGTCGCTGATGATGTCGGCGACCGCGCGCTGGGTGTTGACCCGGCCGGTCGCGATCGCGACGCGCTCGTAGCCCAGCGTGCCCATCGCGACCCGCCAGCCGCCGTCGACCTCCCCCACGACCAGGTCGTCGGGGATGAACACGCCGTCCAGGAAAACCTCGTTGAACTCGGCCTCACCGAGCATGTGCTTCAGCGGCCGCACCGTGACGCCCGGGCTGTCCATCGGCAGCAGGAAGAACGTGATGCCCTTGTGCCGCGGACCGCCGCCGGTACGGGCCAGCAGGATCGCGTGCGCCGCGAGCTGGGCCCGGCTGGTCCAGATCTTCTGGCCGTCGATGCGCCAGCCACCGTCCACCTTGGTCGCCCGCGTGCGCAGCGACGCCAGGTCGGACCCGGCTTCCGGCTCGGAGAACAGCTGGCACCAGATCTCCTCGCCGGCGAGGATCGGGCGCAGGAACCGCTCCTTCTGCGCCTCGGTGCCGAATTCGGCGATCGTGGGCCCGGCGAAGTCTTCGCCGATGATGTTGAGCCGTTCGGGGGCGCCGGCCCGGTCCGTCTCTTCGATGAACACGGCGCGCAGCTTCTCGTCCACACCCCGTCCGCCGTACTCCTTCGGCCAGGACAGCCCCGCGTAGCCGGCCTCGAACAGCATCTGCTGCCACTGCCGCCAGAACGGCAGCTTGTCCTCCAGGCCGGGCGGCTCGGGCCACGGCAGCTTCGGCAGCGCGGCGGCCAGCCATTCCCTGATCTCCGCGCGGAACTGCTCCTCCTCGGGGGAGTCCGTGAGGTCCATGTGCCAACCCTTCACGTCGTTTCGGACCAATGATACTATAGGTCGGACCAAACAGGGAGGTTCGGTGGACATCCTGGACGAAGTGGCCTTCGACGTCGAGCGCGGGAAAATCCGGGAGTTCGCCCGGGCGACCCGCACTGAGGACCCCGTGCACACCAGCACCGAAGCCGCACGCGCCGCCGGGTTCCCGGACGTGCCCGCCACCGCCACCCACGTCGTCGTCGCCGGGCACCACCGGGACCAGCAGGGATTCGTCGCGAACCTGGGGCTGGCCTTCGACCGCGTCGTGGTGGGCTCGGTGAAGTGGACCTACTTCCGGCCGTTGTGCGCCGGCGACTCGCTGCACGGCGTGCGGCGGGTGGCCGATGACGTGCGCAAGCACGGGAAGCGGTTCGTGACCCTGGAGACCGACTACTCAGACGCCGACGGCGAGTGCGTTGTGCGGGTCCGGGAAGTCCTGATCGAGCGAGGAGAACGATGAGAGCACCCGTCGCCGTCGCGCCCGACCAGTCGCTGCCGGAGCGGGAGGTCGGCCCCGTCACCCAGACCGACATCGTGCGTTTCGCCGGTGCCGGCGGGGATTTCAACCCGCTGCACCACGATCCGGAGTTCGCCCGGGCGGCCGGGTTCCCGGGCGTGCTGGCGATGGGCCAGATGCACGCGGGCATGCTCGCCGCCTGGCTCACCGATTGGTGCGGGGTGGAGCATCTGCGCGAGTACGAGGTCCGCTTCGTGGCGCCGGTCTTCCTGGGCGCCGTCCTGCGCTTCTCCGGCGAGGTGGCCGGGGTGCGGGACGGCGTCGCGGAGCTGACCCTGCGGGCAATCCGCGGCGAGGACGAGGTCCTGCGTGCCACGGCACGGGTCGCCGTCACCTGAGGCTCACGAGAAGCGCTGCCGGAGCCGGTACTTGAGGATCTTCCCGCCGACCGTCTCCGGCATCTCGTCGACGAAGAGGACCCGCTTCGGGCACTCGTACCCGGCCAGTCGTTCCCGCGCGAACGCGATCAGAGCGGCCTCGTCCACTGCCGCACCGGCGACGGTGGTGACCACCGCGGTCACCACCTCGCCCCATTTCTCGTCCGGCACCCCGATCACCGCGACGCGGGCCACGTCCGGGTGCTCGGCCAGAACAGACTCCACCCGCAGGCTCGACACGTTCTCGCCGCCGGACTTCACGATGTCCTTGAACCGGTCGACCATGATCTGCTGACCGTCCTCGTCGAACGCGCAGCTGTCGCCCGAGTGGAACCAGCCGCCGCGGAACGCCTCGGCTGTGCCCCGCTCGTCGCGGTAGTAGCCGGCGGTGATGACCGGTGAGCGGTACACCGCCTCCCCGGCGACACCGGGCTTGCCGCGAAGGCTCCGCCCGCTTTCGTCCACGATGTCGGCCGCGAGCAACGGGTTGGGGGTGCCGACGTAGTTGACACCGGTCATCGCCAGATCCCGTTTGTCCGGAAAGCGGTCCGGCCAGAACCGGTAGCACGACATCGACTCCGTCTGCCCGAACACCTCCAGCAGCTGCACGTCGCCGCCGCAGGCCTCACGCATCCGCTCGAACAGGTCCGGCTTCATCGCGCCCCACGAGAACATCGCGACCGTGAGGCTGCGCAGGTCCACCTCGCCGGGCCGCGCGGCCGCCTCGTCGACGAGCTTCTGCAGCCACAGCGGGGAGCCCGCCCAGATCGCGGTGGCGCGCTCTTCGGTGATCGCGTCGGCGAGTGCCACCGGGTCCGGCCTGCGGCCGAGCACGACGCTCCCACCGGTGAAGAACGCCGGGAACACCGCCGAGTTGTGGCCGCAGTGGTACACGATCGGCAGGAACGTGCACAGCCGCAATTCGTCCTCGTACCGCAGCCCGCGGGTGAGCGACAGCGCATAGCTGGAAGCGGTGAGGTAGGAGTAGGTGTGCGTGGCCATCGACGCCTTCGGCATCGCGGTCGTGCCCGAGGTGAACACGAGGCTCCACACGTCGTCCGCGTGGACCGGGCCGTCGACCTCCGAGCACGGCTGGTCGCGGATCCAATCGTGGAACGACGAAGAGCCACCGTCACCGCCGATCGGGATGACCACCGGCTCGGGCAGGCCGGCCCGGGCGAGGACCGGAGCGGCCCGTCCGGCGAACTCGGCGTCCACGACAGCGAAGGACACCTCCGCGTGATCGAGCACCCAGGCCAGCACGTCCGGGGCGAGCATGGGGTTGACCGGCACCGCGACCAGCCCGGCCTTGGCGATGCCGAACATCAGGACGAGCGCCTCGACCGAGTTGTCGCAGTAGAGGAGCACGCGTGCACTGCGCCGCAACCCCTGGGCGCGCAGAGCGTGGGCCACCCGGTTCGCGGCTTCGTCGGCCTGACGGTAGGTCAGCCGGGAGAACCGCTCGCCGCCGGACGCGCCGGGCCGCCCGGTGATCGCGATCTGGTCGGGGCGGCTCCAGGTGAGGCGTTCCAGCACGTCCCCGACCGCCATGCGGTTCCAGCGGCGGTCCGCCCGGCGGTCGTGCAGGCTGGTGACGTCGCAGTCCATCACCGGCCTCGCGCCGTGGTCTCGGCGTCCTCCACCTTGGCCGCGATGTCGGCGCGCAGCCGGTGCTTCTGGATCTTGCCGGTAGCCGTCATCGGCAGCTCGGGCACGACTTCCAAGCGCTCCGGCATCTTCTGGATCGCCAGCCCCTTCCCGAGCAGGAACTCCTTGATCTGCTCCAGGGTCACGTCCTCGTGGCCGGAGCGGGGCACGAGGTAGAGGCAGATCCGCTCGCCCAGACGCCGGTCCGGCATGCCGACCACCGCGCACGCGGCCACCGCGGGGTGCCCGGTCAGCAGGTCCTCGACCTGGCGGACGCTGATGTTCATGCCACCGCGGATCACGATGTCCTTGAGCCTGCCGGTGACCCGGACGTACCCGTCGGCGTCCATGACCCCGAGGTCGCCCGACCGCGAATACCCGTCGGGCGTGAACAGCGCGGCCGTCTCGGTGGGGTTGCCGATGTACTCCAGCATGTGCATCGGCCCGCGGTAGGCGATGTCGCCCTCCTGCCCGCGCGGCACCTCCTCCCCCAGCGCGTCGACGATCTTGACCGAACTGCCGGGCAGCACGCGCCCATCGGAGGTGAGCGAGCGCGCCGGGTCGTCCTCGACCGTGCACATGGTCGTGGTGACGTTCTCGGTGCGCCCGTAGAGGCTGAGGATCCGGCAGCCTGGGAGCAGTTCCCGCGCCTGCTCGACGAAGGCGGCCGGGATCGGCGCGCCGGCGGCGACCCACAACCGCATGCTGCTCGCGTCGTGCCGGCCGGGATCATAGACGTCCATGAGCATCTGCAGGAACGTGGTCGCCGTGACGGCCACGGTGCAACCGAACTCGCGGATCTGTTCCAGGCCGGCTTTCGGTTCCCACACCTCCATCAGGTGCGAGGCCGCGCCGTGCATCAGGGGCAGCAGGATGCTCGTGACGAGACCGGTGGTGTGGGTGACCGGGGACGGTCCGAACTGCACGTCGGCGTCGCTGTAGCCGAAGCCCTGAGCCAGCAACCGCGAGCCGCACGCCATGGTGTTGAACGTGTGCAGGCAGCCCTTGGGCCGCGAGGTCGTGCCCGAGCTGTAGACGATCACGAAGTGGTCGTCGGGCCCGGCGCCGGGCCCGATCTCGCTAACGGCCGCCCCGGGTTCGACGTCGGCGGTCAGTTCCGTGAGCGACGTCGCGCCGTCGGCCTCGCCCCGGACCACGACGACGGTCTCCAGGTCGGGCACGTCCTGCCGGATCTGCTGGTACATGGCCACGTAGTCGAACTTCTTGAAGGTGTGGCAGGTGATCGCCATCCGGACGCCGGCATTGCGCACGATGTAGCCGACCTCGTCGAGCCGGTAGATCGGCATGATCGGCACCATGATGGCGCCGATCCGGGACAGCGCCACGGCGATCTGCCCGAACTCGACCCAGTTGGGGATCTGCACGCACACCCGGTCGCCACGCGACACGCCCGCCCGGCGCAGGCCGGCGGCCAGCCGCAGGGCACCGTCGCGCAGCTCACGGAAGGTCAGCGAGGCGGTGCCGTCGGTCAGGAACACCTTGTCCGGACGGATCTCCACCTGCTGCTCGAGCAGATCGAAAAGGCTCTCCCTGCGCCAGCGGCCGGTGGCGTAGAACTGCTCGATCTCCTCGGCCGAGTAGCGATCCGTGACCCGCGCGAACGTCATGAGCGATCTTCCTTGATCTGGGAGATGGACTGAGTCCGAACCTTGTGCGTCGGTCCAACGTTAATATTGTTGGACCAAAAAATCAACGGTCCGGATTCCCGCGAAGGAACGCGACGGCGTCAGCGGCGGCGCCACTCCGGAGCGCGCTTTTCCTGGAACGCGCGGACTCCCTCGCGCAGGTCCTCGGTGGTGAACGCCAGCGCGAGCTGCGCCTGCAGGTGGTCCAGCGCCTCGGGCAGACTCAGATCGCGAGTGGCGTCGATGGCGTCCTTGCCCAGTTTCATCAGCAGGGGCGACTTCGCGGCCACCCGGTGGGCCCATTCCCGGACCGTGGCGTCGAACTCCTCGTCGGGGACGACCCGGTTGACGATGCCGAGGTCCCGCGCCTGCGCCGCAGTGATCTTCTCGCCCAGCATCATCAGCTCGTTGGCCTTCATCCGGTCGACATTGCGGTAGATCAGCGCCGAGATCATGAACGGGAACGCGCCCACGTTGATCTCCGGGCACCCGAAGTGCGCCGATTCCTTGGCCAGCACCAGATCGCACGCGAGCGCGAGGCCGAACGCACCGGCGAGCACGTCGCCGCCGGCCGCGCAGATCACCGGCTTGCCCAGCGCCCCGATCAGTTTGAACAGGCGGGGGAAGCGGTCCAGCCCGGCGTACTTGACGATGGGCGGCCGATCGTCGGCGAACGCCTTGAGGTTGCCGCCCGAGGAGAACACCCGCTCATGTGACGAGCCGAGCACGACCACCCGGACCGCCTCGTCGCCCCGCGCCCTTTCCAGTGCCGCCAGCAACTCGTCGAGCAGCTCGTCACTGAGCGCGTTGCGGGTGCCGGGATCGTCGAGCGTCACGAACGCCGCGCCGGCCTCGTCGACCTCGTAACGGACGAACTTTTCACTCATGGAGCAGGACCACCTTTCCGAAGCCGCCGCCCTGTTCCAGGTAGCGGTGTGCGGCCGCCGCCTCGGCCAGGGGATAAGTCCGATCGATCACCGGCGGCGCGATCGAGTGCTCGCCGAGCAGCCGCAGCAGCCCAGCGAAGTCCCGCGGGCTGCCCATCGTGGTGCCCAGCAGGCTGTACTGTCCGAAGTAGAACTTCCGCACGTCGATCGGCGCGTGCTCGGCCGCGGACGCTCCGAGCACGACCAGCCGGCCGCCGGGACGCAACGCCGACAGCGCCTGGGGCCAGGTGCCCACCGAGTCGAGCACCACGTCGAAGCCCCGGCCACCGGGCGAGAGCTTCTTCGCGGCGTGCTCCCAGCCGATCTCGGTGTAGAGCACACCGTCGAGCGCACCGAGCGCCTGGGCCTGCTCGATCTTCGCCCGCGAGGACGACGTGACCACCACCGAGGCGCCCACCCCGGACGCCAGCGTCACGGCGGTGGTGGCGACTCCACCACCGGCGCCCAGCACCAGCAGCGACTCACCCGCTCGCAGGTGCGCCCGGCTGAACAGGGCCCGGAAGGTGGTCAGCCCGACCAGCGGCAGCGCGGCGGCTTCGGCCCAGCTGTACCCGGCCGGGCGGTGTGCGAGGCATTCGACGGGCACCCGCACCAGTTCGGCGTAGGTGCCGGGCCGGTGGTCGCCGAGGATCTCCCACCCCGGCGCCGGCGCCGACTCGTCCTCACCCCACCACAGGGACGGGACGATCACCACCTCGTCGCCGGTGTCGGTGCGGATGCCCGCCCCGTCGGCGCCGGGCACGTGCGGCAGGGGCGAGCCGTACTGCCCGCGCCGCACCAGCACGTCGTGCCAGTTCAACGCGGCGGCCTTGAGCCGCACCGTCACCCAGCCCGGCTCGTCGACCGGGTCGGGCACCTCACCGACCGCCAGCGCCTCGGCCGCACCGAACTCCCGCATGACGACTGCCCGCACCGGCCACCTCCGTTGGCTCAACTATTGGACCATAATTCGGACGGCCCGCCGGTTCAAGGGGCACGGCGGATGACTCAGAAGGCGGAGTCCCCGATCGTGAGCCGCAGGTACTGCGAGATGGCCTCGGCCCGGTTTTCCACGCACAGCTTGCGCAGGATGCGCTTGACGTGGGACTTCACCGTGCCGTCGGCGATGACCAGCTCGTCGGCGATGCGGCTGTTGGTCGCCCCGGTCGCCATCAGGGCCAGCACCTCCAGCTCCCGGCTGGTGAGCAGGGACTCCAGCGTCGCGGACGAGCGCACCGGGATCCGCGCTGGCCTCAGTGCCGCCTGCGACTGGTTCGCGAGGTCGATCTCCGCGTCGGCGAGGTCCTCCAGCACCGTTTCCACCGTCCGCATCGCCTCGCGCACCTGCTCACGTTGCTCCCTCAGCCGGCGCAGCAAGACGGCGCGCTCGAAGATCCGGCCGAACGCGTCGGCGAACGCGCCGAGGATGTCCCGGTCCAGCGTGGTGACCCGACGGGACTCGTAGTCGGCGTGCAGGAACCCGATGACCCGGCCCGTTGGCATCAGCGGGGCGGCGACGTAGGAGTTCAGCCGGGACGCCTGCACCAGTGGTCCGTGGACGCGAGGGTCGTTGCGCGGGTCGGTGACCAGCGCGGGTTCGCGCCTGCGGACCATCTCGGTCTCCAGCACCAGGGTGTCGAGCGGGATCTCCGGCAGCGTCCGAATCCACTCGCGGAACGCTCGTTCCGGGTCCCGGTTGGTCACGGCGAAGCTCTTCCACGGCCGCCACAGCGAGCCCTCCACCCGCGACAACATCACCCGGTCGAACCCGCACGATTCGACGACCGCTTCACAGGCGCGGGCGAGCAGCTCGTCGGGATCGGACACCCGGCGCAGCCGGGCCAGCCCGGACTCCAGCGCGTCCCGCCGGCGCAGTCTCTCGCCACCGAGCAGCTCCCGGATCTCGGAACGCAACGCATAGGCGTCGGCCAGCAGCAGAGCGGCCTCGGCCGGCCGGTCCGCCTCCGGCAGGTGGTCGCGGAGCACGCCGATGAGGACCGCCAGCGGACCGTCGAACGCCGCCGGATCATCGCCCGCGGGCGCCGCGGCGTCGAGGATCGGCCCGGCGAGGGCGGCCGCCTCGTCCAGCAACGCCCGGCCCCGGCCGGCCAGCTCCGCTTCCTTGCGCACCCGCTCACAATAACGATCGTTCACGCCAATGTGCTAGATTTCGCGGCGTGGACAGGGACCGCAAGATCCTGGACACGGCCGCGGCCGTGTTCTACGAGAAGGGGTTCCACGGGGTCGGGGTCGACGAGCTGGGCAAGCGCGCCGGGCTGAGCGGACCGGCCCTGTACCGGCACTTCTCGGGCAAGGACGAGATCCTGGCGGCGTTGTTCAACGAGGCGCTCGACGAGCTGGTCAGCGCCACCGCGCCGGTGCACGACGACCCGGCGGAAGACCTCGAACGGCTGATCCGGCACCACGTCGGGTTCGCCGTCGGGCACCGGCACCTGGTGAACATCTACCAGCGCGAGGACCGGTCGCTGGTGGACCCGTGGAAGCGCCAGTTCGACCGGCGGCGCCGCCAGTACGTCGGACGCTGGGAGGCGGTGGTCGCCCGGTGCTTCCCGCACGCCGGCGCGGACGAGATAGCGGCCGGCACCCAGGCGTGCCTCGGGGTGATCTTCTCGATCGCTTACTGGCCCGCGAAGCTGGCCCAGGCCCCCGCGCTGGCCGATCTGATCGCCGGCTTCGCGAGCGAGGGTCTGGCCACGCTGCGCCGCTGAGTTCAGCCCTTCCGGAACCCGAACATCGACCCGGCGATCCGGCGCAACTGCAACTCGTCCGAGCCCTCGGTGATGCGGTAGCGCCGGTGGTGCCGGTAGATGAACTCGAACGGCTTGTGCCGCGTGTACCCCACTCCGCCGTGGATCTGCATCGCCCGGTCCGCCGCGCGGCAGGCGAGCTGGTTGCCGCGCAGGTTCACCATCGACACCTTGTCCGTCACCCCGGTCCGGCCGTGGGTGTCCATCAACCACGCCGTCTTGTACAGAGTGTTGCGCAGCAGCTCCGCATCGGTCTGCAACTCGACCAGCTGCCACTGGATGCCCTGGTGCTCGTGCAGCGGCTTGCCGAACACCACCCGCTCGTTCGCGTACCGCACGCTCTCGTCGATGCAGAACTGCGCCGCCCCGAGCGAAGAGGCCGCCTGCCGGATGCGGTTCTCGTGCACGAACAGCTGCGCGCAGTCCAGCCCGCGGCCCACCTCGCCGAGCACCGCCGACGACGGCACCCGCACGCCGTCGAGCGTCACCTCCGCGTGGTCGCTCGGCATCGAGAACGTCCAGTGGTAGTACGGGATCTCGAACCCGGGTGCGTTCGTCGGCACGAGGAACGCGGTGATGCCCTCAGCCTTGCCGTACTCGCCGGACGTGCGGGCGAACACCAGGTCCACCTCGGCCACGTCGACCACGCTGTTGAACCGCTTCGCGCCGGTGATCACCCAGTCGTCGCCGTCGCGGCGGGCGGTGGTCTCCAGGTAGGTGGCGTCACTGCCGTGACCGGGCTCGGTCAGCCCGAACGCCATCTCCAGGTCCCCGCGGATCAGCGGTTCCAGGTAGGCCTCCTTCTGCTCCGGTGTGCCGTAGGCGTGCAAAACCAGCGCCAGCGGCAGGTTCGCCACAACCGACGCCTCGTGGCTCAGCTCGGCGTGCAATCCCGGACCGAGACCGGCCAGGTGCTCGCGGATCACCGCCATCGCCAGGTTCGTCCCGTCCCGCCCGCCGAGCGCGGCCGGCAACGGGTACCGGTAGAACCCGGCGGCGTCGGCGCGCCGCCTCGCTTCGAGCATCAGCTCCCGCCAGCGCCGGGTCGGGATGCCACCGCGGTCGAGGTCGGTGCGGGTGAACTCCCGGCGGTGGTCGAACAGCTCCGGGTTCGCGGCCTCCAGGGGACGGATCTCGGCTTCGATGAACGCGTCGAGATCCTTCACGAACTGTTCGACGTCAGCGGGGATGGACCACTCCATGGCACGACCTCTCGTCGGCGGACTTTCCCCCACGCTAGGAAGTTCCGCGGCGGCGCCCCAGCACGGCCGGAACCGGCACTGTGGACTTCTCCATCACTCGCGGCACCGGGAATTCCCCGCCGCCGCGAGAGGTGCTTGTGTCTGGCGCATGCGGACCTTGAACAGCATCGGAGAACTGCGGGCACTCGTCGGCACCGAACTGGGCACCAGCGCCTGGCACGAGGTCACCCAGGCTCGCATCGACGCCTTCGCCGCCGCCACCGACGACTTCGAGGACATCCACGTCGATCCCGAGCGCGGCGCGGCTGCCGGGTTCGGCGGCACCATCGCACACGGGCTCTACACGTTGTCGCTGGGACCCAAGTTCCTGTACGAGATCTACACGATGCGCGGGCACTCGCTCGGGCTGAACTACGGCTTCGACCGGGTCCGGTTCCTCACCCCGGTGCGAGTGGGCGCCCGCGTCCGCATGGTCGCCCGGCTCAGCGAGGCCAGGGAGATCTCCGGCGGCACGCGGTTCACCCTCACCCAGACTTTCGAGATCGAGGGTTCGGACAAGCCCGCGTGCGTGGCGGAGTCGGTCCTCGCTTACTTCGACTGAGCCAGCACCGCCCGTCCCCGCTCGATCACCTCGCCCAGTCCGCGCGCCGCGACGACGAGCTGCGGATCGGGGTCGGGGCGGCGCCGGTTGCGCTTGACGAACACCGACAGCGTCGCGGCCGTCTTGTAGTGGCAGTACGCCAGAAACCACGGCAGATCAGGCAGCGTGCCGCGCCGGATGCCGTGGTACTCCGCCAGCAGTTCCTCGCGGGAGGGCATTCCGCTGCCGGCCTTGACGTTCGCGTCGTCGCGGTGTTCGTGGAAGCGGTGCGGCGGATCGGTGTGCATCAGCAGCCACGCCAGGTCGATCCGCGGGTCGCCCACCGACCAGATCTCCCAGTCGATGACGGCGGTCAGGCGCTCACCGGTGAACAGCATGTTGGCCAGCCGGTAGTCGCCGTGCTGCAGGCAGGGTTCCACCGGTTGCGGGAGGCGGGCGGCCAGCGCGCGGTAGAGCCGCTCGTGGTGCGGAGCGATGTCCGCGTCGACCGTGTCCAGCAGGCGTGCCCACCGGTCCAGCTCGGCGCGCAGCGAGGTGGGACGGTCGGCGACGGGCACGGTTTGCATCCGGGCCAGCGTGCCGGCGGCGGCGCGGGCCCTGGCCGCGATGACGCCGGGCGCGGGCGGCCGGTCCATCACGTCCAGCAGGGGCTCGTAAGATTCGCCGGGCACGTGGCTCATCACGAACAACGGCGGGATCCCGGCATCCTCGGCCAGTACCCGCGGCACCGGCACCGCGGTGTCCGCCAGCAGGCGCATGATCCGCGCCTGGCGCAGCACGTCGCGGTTGCGCACGGGGGCGAGCCCGGGCGGTGCGACCTTCAGCACGACCGGGACGTCGGCGTGGCCCGGTCGCCGCAGGACCGACGCGAACGTGAGGCTGGAAACCCCGCCCGGCAAGCGGCGCAGGCCGAGCAAGCGCCCGCCCGGCCAGGGTTTCCCGGCACGCTGGAGAACGTCGTCGTGGTCGAGTTCCGGCACTCCTTCACTGTGGTGGTTCCGCCGAGGGCCGGGCAAGGAGCGTGTGCCTTCGCGCTGGAGATTCCCACAGTGGCTGGATCGCCGGCGCTCGAACCGGGCCCGGGCAACGGGTAAGAAGCGAGGCATGAACCGTTTCCGCCTGGACGGCAAGGTCGCCGTCGTCACCGGCGCGTCCTCCGGTCTCGGGGTCGCCTTCGCGCACGCGCTGGCCGATGCGGGCGCGAACCTGGTCCTCGGCGCCCGCCGGGAGGACCGCCTGCGCGAGACCGCGTCCGCGGTCGCGACCAAGGCGGTGGCCGTGCGTACCGACGTGACAGTGGTCGAGGACTGCGACGGACTGGTCGCCGCCGGAATGGACGCGTTCGGGCGCGTGGACGTGCTGATCAACAACGCCGGCACCGGTGGGCGGTACTTCCCCGCCACGGAGGACCCGCCCGAGCACTTCCGGTCCGTGGTCGACCTGAACCTGCACGGCGCGTATTGGATGGCGCAGGCCTGCGGGCGCGTCATGGGACCGGGATCGTCGGTGGTCAACATCTCCAGCGTGATGGCGCTGACCACGGCTAAGATGCCGGCTGCCGGCTACAGCGCGAGCAAGGCCGGATTGCTCGGCCTGACGCGTGACCTGGCCGCGCAGTGGGGATCACGAGGGATCCGGGTGAACGCGCTGCTGCCGGGCGTGTTCCCGTCCGAGGCGACCGCGCACTACAGCGACAACTACCGGCGCAAGGTGATCGACGCGAAGATCCCGCTCGGCCGCATCGGCGACCCTGCCGACGTGGCCGCGGCAGCGGTCTTCCTGGCGAGCGACGCCGCCGCCTACATCACCGGCGTGAGCCTCCCCGTGGACGGCGGCGTCCTGATCAACTAGCGGATCGTCACGACCACCTTGCCGACCGCGCGCCGGGTGTCGATCAGCTCCAGTGCCTCGCGGGCGGACTTCAACGGCAGCACATGCCCGGCCAGTGGGCGGAGCTCACCACTGGCCGCGAGCCGTTCCAGCTCGCCCGCCAGCTTCCGCGCCACCTCCGGAAACCGCGCCACGTAAGGATCGAGCGCGACACCGACCACGCTCAGGTCCCGCAACAGGAGCCGGTTGACCTTCACCGTCGGGATCTCCCCCGCCGCGAAACCCACGACCGCGAGCCGGCCGCCGACGTCGAGGCAGCGCAGCGAATCGGTGAACCGGTCGCCGCCCACCGGGTCGATCACCACCGGCACACCGAGCCCGCCGGTGAGTTCGCGCACCTGAGAGACCCAGCCGTCGTCGCTGAGCACGACGTCCTCGGCGCCGGCTTCGCGAGCGACGCGCGCCTTGTCCGGAGTGGACACCACCGCGATGGGTCGTCCGCCGAGTGCCCGCACCAGTTGGACCGTCGCCGTGCCGACCCCGCCGGACGCGCCGTGCACCAGGATGTCCTCACCCTTGACGAAATCCACCCGGTGCAGCGAGAACCACGCGGTCGCGTAGTTCAGGTACAGCGCCGCGCCCGCGACGAAGTCGAAGTCGCCGGGCAACTTGACGGTGTAGCGCGGAATTCCGAGCGCCCGCTCGGCCAGCGCGCCCCACACGGTCAGGCTCGCCACCCGGTCGCCCGGCCGGAACCCGGACCCCTCCGGCGCTTCCAGCACCACGCCGGCGACCTCGCCGCCCGCCACGTAGGGTGGCGGCGCGCCGTGCTGGTACTGCCCCCGGGTCTGCAGCAGGTCGGGGAACGACACCCCGGCCGCGTGCACGTCGATCAGCAGGCGGTCCCCGTCCGCCCAGGGGTGGGCGCCGACGGGCTCGGGCGCGTCGGTCACCGCACCACCGGCGGGACCGGTCAGCTCGGTCATCACGAAGGCGCGCATGCTCACCGCCGGACCATGGTCGAGGTGACCGACCGGGTGTTGAGGCTGTCCCCGCCGTCGACGGTCAGGATCTGCCCGGTCACGCGGGAAGCGGCGGGCGAGGCGAAGAACGCGACCGCCCCGGCGATGTCCTCGGGCCGCACCAGGCCACCGGGCATGCTCTCGGTCCAGGCGTCCACGATGTCCTGGGGCATCGACAGGACACCGGAACTGGCGGTCATCCCGGGCAGGACGGCGTTGGCGGTGATCCCCGTGGTGACGTTCTCCGCGGCGACCGTCTTGACCAGGCCCAGGAGCCCGGCCTTGCTGGTGCTGTAGGACACCTGCCCCGGCAGCCCCTGCGTTCCGGCGGTGCTGGACACGATCACGATGCGCCCGAACCCGCGTTCCCGCATGCCGCGCAGGCACGCCTGCAGCACGCGGAAGGTTCCGGTGAGGTTCACCGCGAGGTCCTTGTTCCACCGCTCCAGCGAAAACCCGTGCGCGGAACCGAACATCGTGGTGAGCCCGGCGTTGCCGACGTAGACGTCGATGTCGTCCAGGGGCGGCAGGTCGTCGGTGGCGATGTCGGCCTGGTAGGTGCATCCCGGCTCGCAGTCGAGGGTCTCCACCGTCATGCCGTCCGCCTCGAGCCGCTCCACGATGGCCGCTCCGATGCCGCCCTCGCGGGCGGCGCCGGTGACCAGCGCCTTGACCTTCCGTTCCTGCGTCACGCCGTCTTCCTTCCGTCTTCGTCGAGCCCGCCTTCGTCGAAGGCGGGAAGTGCCGGATGCCCCTGCAGACGGAGCACGAGCAGCGCGGTCTGAACGCTGAGCTGATCACCCGGGTCCGCGGCGACGTCGAACCCGGTCGCCTGCCGGACCCGGGCCAGGCGCAGGCGCACGGTGTTCTCGTGCACGCCGAGGCGCGACGCCGACACCCGCACGCTCCGACCGGCGTCGAAGTACTGCTGCAGCGTGCACAGCAGGTCCGCCACGGCCGCCTCACCGGTGAGCAGCGGGCCGAGGACGTCGTCGACGTAGGCGCGCACCGCGCCGACCGCGCTGTTGGCGACGAAGAGCCGCGCCGGGCCGAGGTCGTCGACAGCGAGGATGCGCGGCGATTCCGGGCCGACGAACCGGTGCACGCAATGCGCGACCTCGCGGGCCTCCCGGTAGGCGCGCGCGAGTGCGTGCGGTTCGCACACCGGCGACACCCCCACCGCCAGCTCCCCCAGCGACCCGTGCGCGGCCTGCCGGACGGCGGCCTTCACCCGGCGGACCATCGGACCTTCCCGCGCCTGCACGAGCAGCAGCACGCCCTCCGAACCCCGCGTGCCCAGCACCTCGGCGCCGAGGATCTCCTCCACCGCGGCGGCCAGCCGCTCGCCGTCGGAGGGCTCCCCCAGGACGTAGGCGAGCACGCGCCGGGCGTCCACGTCCACGCCGAGGTACTCGCCGCTGCTGCGTAGATCGTCCACCGTGGACGAGCCGCGGACGAGCTGGCGCGCCAGCGACGAGCGCGCGTTCCAGGCGACCGCGGCCACACGACGCTGCACCGCGAACTCGGTGGCCACGTGCCCGGCCGCGCGGCGAGCGATCTCCCGGTCGTTGGCGCGGAACGCGGACGGGTGTTCGACCAGGACGAGCCACCCGAACGTCTCGCCGTGGCGGTCAGCCGGAACGACGAGATGCCGGTGGGTGAGCCCGTCGAGGCGGGCCGGGACCATGCCGTCGCGGGCGCCGATCTCGCCCAGCGAACGCAACCGGATCGGGCTCGCGCCGTGCGGACTCGCCGACGCCACCAGCCTGTGCTGCGCGTCGTAGAGGACCACCACCTTGCCGGTCAGGTCGGAGCAGGCGTGGACCAGCGCGGCCAGTCCGCCGGGGCCGCCGGCCAGCGCGCTCAGGCGCCGCTCGGCGGTCAGCTCGACGGCGAGTGCGTCGTTTTCGGCCAGCGCGGTCCGCACGATCTCGCCCAGCGCCGCCAGCCGTCGCAGCGCGGACTCGTCGAGTTCGGCACCGTCGAGAACCAGCACGCCCGCCCTGCCGAGCGGCACGGATGGCGCGTCACGCGGGACCGGATCGTCGGCACCCACCACCCGCGCCCGCCCGCACCCGGCGATCACGGCGGCGTTCTCCAGCGCCGCGCGCAGGATGTCGCGGCTCACCGCCGGGGCTCGGTGAGCTTGGCCTTGATGTCGTCGCGCAGGACGTGTTTGCGGACCTTGCCGGTGGCGGTGAGCGGCAACCGGTCGAGCAGTTCGAGCCGCTCGGGCAGCTTCGGTGTCGCGACATCGCACCCACGCAGATACTCGGTCAGCTCGGCCAGGGTCGGCGTCTGCCCGGCCACCGGAACGACGTAGGCGCAGACCCGTTCCCCCAGCCGTTCGTCGGGCATGCCGACCACGGCGACCTCGTCGACCTTGGGGTGGTCGACAAGCAGGTCCTCCAGCTCGCGAGCGCTGATGTTGAGCCCGCCGCGGATCACGATGTCCTTGAGCCGCCCGGTGACCCGGACGTACCCGTCGGGGTCCATGAAGCCGAGGTCGCCGGAACGGGAGTAGCCGTCGGGGGTGAACAGCGCCGCGGTCTGTTCGGGGTCGCGGTAGTACTGCAGCATGTGGCTCGGCCCGCGGTAGGCGATGTCGCCTTCGGTGCCGCGCGGCACCTCCTCGCCGAGCTCGTCGACGATCTTGACGGAGGCGCCCGCGATCGCGGCCCCGTCCGAGGTCGCCGAGCGCTCCGGCGGGTCGTCGATCGTGCACATGGTGGTCAGGAAGTTCTCCGACCGGCCGTAGAGACTCAGTACCCGGCAGCCGGCGAACTGCTCGCTCGCGCGGCGGACGATCGAACCGGGGATCGGCGAGCCCGCGCACACCCACAGCCGCAGACTGCTCGCGTCGTGGCGGTCCGGGTCGTAGGCGGCGGTGAGCATCTGCAGGAACGGTGTCGCGGTGACCGCGGCGGTGCAGCCGTGTTTCGCGATCCGCTGCAGGCCCTCCTCCGGTTCCCACGCCTCCATGAGGTGCGAGGAGGCGCCGGTCAGCATCGGCAGCACGACGCTGGTCACCAGGCCGGTGCTGTGCGTGACCGGGGATGGCCCGAACTGGACGTCGTCCTCGGTGTAGCGCACGCTCTTGGCGATCGCGGCTGCGCTCGCGCGCAGGGTGTTGACCGTGTGCAGGCATCCCTTGGGCCGGGATGTGGTGCCGGAGGTGTAGACGATGAGGAACGGCTCGTCCGGGGGCGGCGACTCCAGGCCGGTGTCCGGCGCGTCGAGCAGCTCGTCGAGGGTGACGGTGCCCTCACCGCGTACGACGACGAGCGACTCCAGGTCCGGCAGGTCCGCGCGGAGCCCGGCGATCATGTCCAGGTGGCCGAAGCCCTTGAACTCCGCGCAGGTGATGGCGACCTTGACCCCGGCGTGCCGCAGGACGTAGCCGACCTCGGCGCCCCGGTAGATCGGCATGATGGGCACGAGCACCGCACCGAGCCTGCTCACCGCCAGTGCGATCACGGCGAACTCGGTCCAGTTCGGCAACTGCACGGCGACGCGGTCACCACACCGGACACCCAGGCGGCGCAGGCCCTCGGCGAGCCTCGCCGACTGGTCCCGCACGGCGGCGTAGGTCCGCCCCGAGGTGCCGTCGGAAACGAGGACCTTGTCACCGTGCGACGCGGCCCGGGCATCGGCCAGCGCGGACAGCCCGTCCTCCTGCCAGTACCCGGCCTCGTAGAACGCCCGGATGTCCTGCTCGCCGTAGTGGTCCTGCACGGTCACCGTTGACATGTGCTCGCCTCCGTAGAGTGGCCCCCGTCACTACATTGGGTCTGACTGTAGAATTATCAGACCAAAGTCGCAAGGGTAACTCCGAGAGGCCACGGCGAACGGCGCCGCCGGCGCGAACGACGGGATGCCGTCCGGACTCCAGCGGATCAGGCCGCCAGGCCGCAGCCGAGCAGCGCATCGTCGAGATCGGTCACCGCAGCCGGGCCGCCCGCGCACCAGCTGCAGCAGCAGGTCGTCCGGCCGGACGCCCGCCCGATCGGCCCGCTGAAACGGGTGTCGAGATCTCCGGGCGCGCCGTCTGGTCGCAGGCGGCGGCGCGGAGGTGAGCTCACTGTCGCCGAGCACGAGGCGGATCCCCTAGACCCGGCCGAACGGCACGCCCTCGGATGTCCCGGCCGGCGGCAGCGCCAGTGTCACCGGGCCGTCGTGCGCGGCCGCCAAGCCGGAGTGCCGCTTGGCGCGCACGGGGCCGACCGGCTCGGGCCGCCACGCCGACCGGCCGGCTGTTAGATTGGACGTGTGCGCCCATTCCCCTCACAAGCGGCGGGCGATTCGTGACCCGCCGCCGCAATCGCGACGACGAAGTGCTCACCGTCGCCATGAAAGTCTTCTACGAGAAGGGGTACCTCGCGGCCTCGCTCCAGGACGTGGCGGCCGCCGTCGGCATCAAAAAGGGCAGCCTGTACTACTACATGACCTCCAAGGAGGAAATGCTTTTCCGCATATTCCAGCAGGCCCATGACGAATCCACTGCCATCATGGACGAGGTGGACGCCCTCGGGCTGCCCGTGCAGGACAAGCTCCGGGAGTACGTGCGCAGGCTGATCGTCTGGTATCTCGCCAACAGGGAACGCGCCAACCTCTACTTCACCGAATGGCACCACCTGACCGGCGATTACGCCGAGACCGTGCGCGGGCATCGGCGCCTGTTCGAAAGCTACGTGCGCAAGATGATCCTGACGGCGCACGAGCAGGGTCTCACCAAAGCCGACATGGACGTCAAGGTCATGTCGTTCTTCGTGCTCTCCGCAGTCACGAGCGTGCCCACCTGGTACCGCCCGGGAGGGTCGTGGTCCCCGGACGTCGTGGCGAGCCAGACGGCCGACCTGGCCTGCACCGCCGTCTTCGGCGAAATTCCGGCGACGCGGTGAATCCGTGCCGGGCCGCGGATTCCACGGCCCGGCACGTGCGGCTCACCCGACGAGCCGCTCCTTCAGGGCACCGACCGCGGACGCGGACATCCCGTGCTCGGTCAGCCACCGCACCGCGCCGCCGCGGTCACGCAGCTTCGCCAGGAACGCGGACATGGTCGGCGCGTCCGACCGGTACATCTCCTCTGGCAGCCGCGACACGTTGGCGGCGTAGGTCGGGCTCGCCCGCAGCTGTGCCATGATCTGTTTCATACCCGCGGTCGTGCGCGCGAAATCGGCGACGATGTCCTCCTCACGGACACCCAGCGCATCAAGGATCATGGCGATGACCACGCCGGTCCGGTCCTTCCCGACCCGGCAGTGCACCACCACGGCCCCCTCGGTGGCGGAGGCGACGGTGGCCACCGCTCCGGCGACACTGTCCCCATGGTCGTCGAGGTATTCAAGATAGCGCGCCGCGAGACGCTCGCCGGTGGGCGCCGCCTCGACCGCGTTGCCGGCACCACCGGCGATCGGGAAGTGATGCACGCGGGCGCCCGCCGACAGCCCGGCATGCCAGCCCTCCGCGTCCAGCTCGCGCTGGGAGCGCAGATCGATCACGTCGGTGACACCGTACTCGGCGGTCAGCAACCGCACGTCCTCGTCGGTGGCCAGATGCGGGTTGTCGGAGCGGTACAGCACACCCGGCCGGAGCACCCCGCCGTCGACGGTCGAGAGACCACCGAGATCGCGGAAATTCACCGGGGACCGCACCACTCGGATGTCAGTCATCCTCGGTCACCACGCTCACCCGGCCGGTGTCGCCGTTGACGCTGATGGTCGCGCCGTCCGGGATCTTCTGCATCGCGCCAGGCAGGTTCACCGCGGGCAGACCGTATTCCCGGGACAGGCACGCGCCGTGGGACAGCATCCCGCCCGCCTCCAGGATCAGACCGGAGATCAACCCGAACACCGGCGTCCAGCCGGGGTCGGTGGAGTTGCAGACCAGGATCTCGCTACGCCGGACCCGCCCGATGTCCCGGAGGTCGCCGACGATCCGCGCGGTGCCGGTCACCGAACCGCGGCTCATGCCCACGCCTGCGAAAGTCCCCTCCAGACCGGTGTCCGTGCCGTCGTCGACCTCCATCGGAGTGTTGCCGCGCAGGTAGTCCGCCGGGATCTCCGACCTGGCGATGAACTTGTCGAACACCGCACGCCGGTTGCGCACCTTCGCGCGCACCAGCCTGCGGGACACCCGCCCGTCGAGCAGGTCGTACAGCTCGTACTCGGCCAGGTGGTAGAAGTCGTCCGGATCGTCGATCAGCTTCCGCTCGTACAGCCGTCGCCCGAGTTCGACGAAAGCCCGCTTCTTGCCCATGGTGATGGCGTCGGCGAACGGCCGTTCGTCGTCACGCAGGACCAGGAACCGGTGGATGTAGTCCAGCACCGCCTTGAACAACTCGGCCCGGATCGATCCGAACGGCTTGGCGCGGATGCGCTCGATCACCTCCGCGGTGACCTCCTCGCGTTTGGCGACCAGCCGGTGCTCGTTGTCGACCGGCGACGGCGAGTCCGCCGCGACCAGTGAACGGAGGCTCTGGAAGTCGATGTCGGGATCCTCCGAACGCCGGGGGTACCACAGGTCCCGGTCCTGGTGCCCGCGATGCCCGTGCGCGGCCATGAACTCGTCGTAGCGCGAGCAGAAGTCCGCACCCGCCGGTTCCTCCCGCACGGCGGCGAAGAACTCCGCCCCGTTCGTGCTCTTCTCCAGCAGCGCGACCACCGTGGACGATCGCCTCAGCTCGGCGGCCAGCTCCCACAGGTCGACCTGTTCCTGCAGCATCGCCGTGCGTTTCGGCAGCCCGCTGATGAGATCCTGGAAGACATAGGGGTTGTCGCCGTCGTACCACGCCGCGAGCAACTCACGCAGAATGGCGAACGCTGTGGTGGCGTACACGTGGAACGCCGGGCGCAGGACCGTGAGGTAGTCCTCGAACAGCTTGATCTTGCTCGCGATCTCCTTGCGCAGCTCGTGGTCGGACAGCAGGCGCAGTTCCGCGGCCGACGGCGAGTTCGCCTCGGCAGCACGGTCGTCGATGAACCGGTACACCGACTTGATTGTGCGCAGCGGCCCGTGGTCGGTGGTGAGTGCGCGTACGCGGGCGTACATGCGGGCCGCCTTGGCGGGATCGAACCGGGCGGCCCCCGCCTCATCCCGCCAGTCCGGCGGCAGGTTGTCCAGTGAATGCTTGCGCAGCCGCGCGGGCAGGAGGTTGCGGTAGTAGATCCGGTCGGCGTCCGAACTGAAGTACACGGTGTTCCGGCGGTACTTGAACCGCCGCATCTTCGCGAGGTCGTCGAAACCCCACAGCGTGAACAGGCGCTCATCGCTGTTGCGCAGCTCCCGGCCGCGCACGGAGTAGAACAGCGGGGTCACCGCTCCGGTCCAGAACGCCTCGGCCCAGGTGTGCGACCACACGGTCTCCTCGTCGTCGGGAGCGCTCTGCCAGGACTCGATGTCTTCCTCCCAGAGGAAGCCGGCGCCGGTGATGTCCCGGGACTGCAGGATGAACAGTTCGCCGTCGCTCACCGCCCACTCGATGTCCTGTGGGATGCCCTCGCACAGCTCGAGGATCCGCCGGCCCTGGGCGCCGAGTTCGGCCGCGGTCGCGTCATCGAGACAACGCCGGGCCGCGTCCTGCGCCGTCGTCGCGGTCTTGCTCGTGCCGCTGCCCGCCGCCGCGCGGTCGATGCGCCACTGCTTCGACCCGACGGTCGACCGCTTGACCGCCAATGTCGCCGCGTCCAGGATCAGCTCGTCCGGGGTCACGATGCCGGACGCGATCGACTCCCCCAGGCCCCAGCTCGCGTTGACGACGTACTCGTCGGTGCGCTCGGTAAGCGGGTTCGCCGTGAACAACACACCGGCCGTGTCGGCCGCCACCATCTGCTGCACCACCACGGCCACCTCTGCGTCCCGGTGGTCGAATCCGAGCCGCTTGCGGTAGGCCGCGCATCGCGGCGTCCACAGCGACGCCCAGCAGCGCCGCACCGCGTCGACCACGTCCTCGGCGCCCCTGATGTCCAGGTACGAGTCGTACAGGCCGGCGAAGGACGCGTCACCCATGTCCTCGGCCGTACCGGACGACCGCACCGCGACGTACACCTCCTCGCCGGTGCCGAGGGCCGAGTACGCCTTCGCGATCCTCTCGTCGAGGCCGCCCGGCAGAGCACCGGAGGCGATCCGCTCCTGGATTTGCCGGGTGGCGGCGGTCAGGGCTTCCGCATCCTCGTGGTCCACGTCGCGGACCAGCCCGTCGATTTCCTCCGAAAGCCCGTTCTCGGCGACGAAATCACGGTAGGACGCTGTGGTGACCACGAACCCGGGCGGGACCCGGACACCCGCGGCGGCGAGCCGCACCAGTCCCAGCCCCTTCCCCCCGATCACCGCCCGCTCCGGTGTGCCCGGATCGGTGAAGGCGTGGATGTAGTTCATCGCGTGCTTCCTCCTTGACGACGTCACGATGTCGATGCTGTGGTGCCGGTGTTCCCGGGTGCGCTTCCCCCGAGGTAGATCTCCTCGACGCGGCGGGAGGTGCGCAGTTCTTCGGCGCTGCCTTCCTCGGTGATCCGGCCGCGCTGGATCACGTAGGCGCGGTCGACCGAACGCAGCGCCAGCCGTGCGTTCTGCTCCGCGAGCCGTCGCCGCTGGGATCGCCGGCCGTGACGACTTGCCCGTACGGCGGCCTGGCCACCAGGAGAGCGACCTGCCCTGGTGCCGAACCGGCAGGAGGTACGGCAACTGCCGGGCGTCGCCGTGCACGATCTCCGCGTCGTGGTCATGATCGCTTGCGCGGGCCAGCTCGAGGTTGGCGCGGCAGTCCCCGACCCAGTGCGGTTCGTACTCCACACCGACCGCTCGCCGACCGGCGTCGAGCGCCTCCACCAGCGTCGTGCCGCCCCGGCCATCGGGTCGAAGACCAGCTAACCAGGACGCGTGTAGCGTCGGATCGCGCGCGCCTCTATCGCGGGCAGGATCTTCGCTAACCCGTGGGTGCGAGTTTGGGTGCGAACTATTGTCCACCACTGCCTCTCTCGCACCCATCCGCGAACTCCGCGCAGCTGAAATCGCAGGTAATCGTGCTGCGCCTCGTCGGACGGATGCCTCATAATCCCTTGGCCGCGGGTTCGAGCCCCGCCCGGCCCACCGGTTCTGACCAGCGGAAACAACTTCAGACGATCGACCGTAGTTGATCATTGGGTGAGGCCCCAGGTGCAAGTGTCCTAGGGTGATGGCGCGAACACGCCCTGAAGCCCGCCAGCGCGGCCGCATCGAGCAGCGCGGCGACAGCCTCCGAGTGGTGCTCTACGCCGGCATCGACCCAGTCACCGGCCGTCGTTCTTACCTGGCGAGACGATCAAGGGCTCCGACGACGCCGCATGGCGCAAGGCCGCCGGGACGCACTTCAGGCGAGAGGTGCGACCACTACGGCAACATCGTCCCACGGCTCGACACCAAAGCGCGTGGCCCCACCGAACCGAACCCGAGGCAAACCTTCTTCAGACAGTTCCCTCGCACCCCGCCGACGGAGGATGCACCGGCACCGTGCGCCGACCAAGTGATTGCCGCGAGCTCCATTGAACCGCGATCGGGACGTGTGGGCTTCGCCATGGGGCAAGTGAGAACCAAGAGTGCACCCAGGCCCGGCAGCTACCACGCGGTCGCCGAAGCTCCGGGCAGTCCACCATCAATTGCGGCAACGTGCGTCCGATCTCGGCAGCGTCGGCCTGGGCCAGTCACAGGCACGCAGCCCGGGTACCACTGGAATCCACCACTGCGGGATCAGGCCCGTGGTCGGCCTGTCAGCTCCACAGGAGATGGCCGCCGGCGAGCATTCCGGTCACGCTGGTGATCGCTGTGGCGATGAGCAGGGTCCGGGGCGCCACGGCGTGGCGCGGGAACAGCCCGGCCCACCCCGCGATCGCCACCACCACCAGCGCACCCAATCCGGCCAGGAGCTCCAGCACGGACCGTTCGATCAGCCCGGCCCGCAGCAGCACGACGGCGGCCACCGCGGCGGACAGCGCCGTCCGCCGCCACGCCAGCGCCGTCCGCTCCGGCTGCAGCCCCGGGTCCCGCTCGCTCACGGCCGGTGGGTCAGCACGACGAACACCACGACCAAACCGGTGAGTGCCGCGATCGTGCCCATCGCGGCCGGTAGCCAGTCCACCGGCAGCGGCCGCTGGTGCCGCATCGCCCGCTGGACCGTCGCCCACCGCCGGTGGGCGAAGGCCGCCAGCACGGTACCTGCCACCGCCAGCAAAACCGCCAGCCCGGTACGCAACCAGGCCACCGAAAACGACGGCACCAACTGCGCGAACGCGACCGCACCGGCGATCAAGGCCAACGCCGTGCGCAGCCACGCCAGGAACGTCCGCTCGTTGGCGAGGGTGAACCGGTAGTCCGGCTCCTCCCCCTCCTCGTACCAGCGGGGCGTCACGATTCGGCCAGGAACGCCCGGTAGGTACCGAGCAACGGATCGCCGGTGGCGTCCAGCCAGGCGAGCAGCTCCCGCCGCGCCGCGGCCAGGTCCTCCCCGTACGCGGGGTCCGCGGCGAGGTTGGCCAGCGAATGCGGGTCGGCCCGCAGGTCGTAGAGCTCCTCCGGGGCGCGGTGCAGGTAGAAGCCGACCCGGTCACCACCCGCTTCGACCATCGCCGGCCAGGTCAGGCCCAGCATGTTCTCGGCGCGGTACTCGCGAACGCCGTCGGACCAGGCGTTCCAGATGTAGCCGAACCGGGCGTCCTGGCGGCAGCGCATCTCGAACCGGCCTTTCGCGGCCGTCTCGTGGAACACCGTGTGCACCGCGTCGCGCCCGTCCTGCGGTTCCCCGCGCAGCAGCGGAAGCAGGCTCTGTCCGTCCACTCCGGACGGTACGGGCACCTCGGCGGCCGCGCAGAAGGTCGGGAAGAGGTCCAGCGCCGACACGAACGCCGTGTCCTCGCCCGTGCCGGGCCGGGTGACGCCCGGCCAGCGCACGATCAACGGCGTCCGGCTGCTCTGCAGGTAGCAGTTGGCCTTGGCGAACGGAACCGCGATCCCGTTGTCGGAAAGGAAGACGACGAGCGTGTCCGTCGCGTCCACGGCCCCGAGGACGGCGGCCACCACGTCGTCGCAGCGTCGGGACGAGCTGAGGTACTCGCGGTACTCCTGCCGCACGGCGGGCAGGTCCGGCAGGAAACCGGGCACCCCGACGTCGTCCTCGGGCCCGAACACCCGCGACGGCGCCGGGTACGTCGCGCGGGCTTCGGCGGGAAACCGCTCCTGCTCGGCCTGGCTGCCGGAATAGGGCCGGTGTGGATCGTGCGCGTTCGCCATCAAGAACCACGGCCTGCCCTGCTCGGCCGCCTCGGCGACGAAGGCCGCCGAAGCCTCGCCGTAGGCCGCGGGGCTGCGGCCCATGCCCAGCTCGCGCATGCCCCGCGTGAAGTCCCAGCCGAACCGCTCGACCGGTTGCAGGTGGTCGACCTTGCCGAGGATCCCGCAGAAGTAGCCGGCTTCGCGCAGCACCTCGGTCAGCACCGGGACGCCGTCGGCGATCGGTTCGAAGCCCTGCGCGCCGTTGCGGTGCGGCCACCGGCCGGTCATGATCGCCGACCGGCTGGGCTGGCACACCGCGACAGCGACGTGCGCCCGCCCGAACGTCATGCCTTCGGAGGCGAGCCGATCGAGGGTGGGGGTGACGCCCGCCGGGCCGCCGAAACAGCCCGGCGTGTCGCCGCCCATGTCGTCGGCGGTGATCAGCAGGATGTTCGGCGGCATCACGCACACCCGATCCGCAGGGTGGCGCGGACGTCCCCGAGGCCGCGCGCGAGCAGCAGCTCCCCGTCCGGTGGCAGCTCCACCCAGTTCCCGCTCTCCCAGCGGCGCCGCAGCCGCGGATCCCCGGTCACTTCGACCCGCGCGCTCTGCCCGGGTTCGAGGGTCGCGGCGCCCCACCCGACGAGCCGCACGGGTTGCCGTTCGTCCGCCGGGCGGAAGTACACCTGGACGACCTCGCGGCTGGTGCGGCCGCCCGTGTTGGTGACGGTGACCGCGACCTGGTGGCCGTTGTCGTCCAGCACGGCGGCGTCCGAGTAGTCCCAGGTCGAGTAGCCGAGGCCGTGGCCGAACCAGAACGCCGGCGCAGGCGCTCGGCCTGCCTCGTGGCCGCGGTAGCCGATGAACGGGCCTTCGGCGTACTCGAGCCGGCCGTCCACCGGCGTCACCGACCACGCGGGAGACGCGCCGTCCGCCGCGGGGAAGGTCGTCACCAGGCGCCCGGCGGGTTCGAGGTCGCCGAGCAACGCGGCCGCGACGGCGTGGCCACCCTCCTGTCCCGGCAGACCGGCCCAGAGCACGGCGTCCACCTGCTCCAGCCACGGCATCAGCACCGGGGTGGCAGCGTTCACGACGACCACGGTCCGGCGGGCGGCGGCCGCGACCGCACGCACGAGGTCGTCCTGCGCGCCGGGCAGCCGCAACGTCGTCTTGTCCACCGCCTCGGTTTCCTGCTCCTCGGTCAGCCCGACGACGACCACGGCCACTTCGGCGGCGCGCGCGGCGGCCACCGCCCGGCCGACCGCCTCGGTCACGTCCTCCGGGGCCGGGCGCGCGACCAGCCCGTACCGGCCCCGGCCGCCGGGCTCGAGGGTGACCTCGGCTTCGAGCAGCGCGCCCGGCTCGACATCGACGAGCAGGGTGTCACCCGGTGGCCGCAAGACCGCTTCGCCGACGTCGCCACTGGTGAGCCCCAGCTCGAACCGGCCGGTCCGGCCGCCGGCGCGCACTTCCCACGTACCGACGCCGATACCGCCGATCAGCATTCGCCCGCCTCGCGGCAGTCGCGCGGACAACCGGACGGCTCGCGGCGCCTCGGGCAGGTCGTCGTCGATCCCGATCATCGTGCTCGTCGCCGCGAGATCGCGTTCGCCGAGCAGCGAGCCGTCGGCCGCGTGCAGCGTCACGCGCATGCCGGGCTCGCCGGTCGACGGGTGGACGGCGAACTCCGGCCCGGCCGGGACCGGACGCTCCCGGACCTCCACGCCGTCGACGACGGTGACCGCATCGCCGAGCAGCTCGGTCAGCCCCTCGGCGACGCTCACCTGGTACGGCGGGTTCACCTGCGCCGAGCCGCCGCCCATGTCGACGGTGTCGACGGCGTGCCGGCCGACCAGCGCGACCGTCGTTTCGCGTCGCAGCGGCAGGACGCCGTCGTTCGTCAGCACCGTCATGCCTTCGGCCGCCAGCCGGGTCAGCTGCGCCCGCCGGGCCGGGCTGTCCGGCGCGGGAACTTCGCGGGCAGGCCGCGGGGTGCTGACGCGTTCGGCGAGCAGCAGCAGGCGGCCGAGGTGGTCGTCGATCACGGCCTCGTCGACCTCACCGGCCTTCACGGCGTCGACGAGCCGGTCTCCCCACGGCCCGACCGGACCGGGCATCACCAGGTCCAGTCCGGCGTTGGCCGAAGGGGCCGTGCTCGTGGTGGCCCACCAGTCGGACACGACCAGCCCGCGGTAGCCCCACTCCCCCTTCACGATGTCGGTGAGCACGTGCCGCTGTTCCGTGGCGGGGGTGCCGTTGACCCGGTTGTAGGCCGCCATGATCGACCACGCGTCCGCGTCGGCGACCGCGATCTCGAACGGCAGCAGGTACACCTCGCGCAAGGTCGCTTCGTCGACGACGCTGTCGACGGTGTGCCGCTCGGTCTCCGACTCGTTGGCCACCAGGTGCTTCAGGCACGCACCGACCCCGTGGTCCTGCAGGCCCCGGACGTACGCGGCGGCGAGCGCCCCGGACAGCAGCGGATCCTCGGAGTACGCCTCGAACAGGCGGCCGCCGAGCGGGCTGCGGTGCAGGTTGATCGTCGGCCCGAGCACGACGTGGATGCCCTGCGCCGAGGCCTCTTCGGCCAGCATACGCCCGACTTCGTAAGCAGTGCCGGTGTTCCACGCCGACGCCAGGAGCGTCGCGTTGGGGAACAACGTGACCGCCGGGCCGCCGGAGAACGTCAGGCCGCGGACCCCGGTGGGCCCGTCCGACAGGCGCAGCTCGGGCAGCCCGATCGCGGGCTCCGGGCGCAGGGTGAACATGCTCGCGCCGGTCAGCAGCGCGACCTTGGCCGGCAGGTCCAGCGCACTGTCCACAGTGGAAGTCATCGGAAACCTCTCGGTCAGGCGGGGTCGGCGGCCGCGATCATCTTGTCCCAGGCCGCGTGCCGCTCGGGCGTCCACGCGACGTCCGAAGCGTGCCAGGACACCGGAGTCGCTCCGGTCGCGGTCGAGAGCCGTTCGGCGAGGTCGTCGGCAAGGTGGCCACGCCCGGTTGCGCGCAGATGTTCCTGGTACCGCACAGGGTCGTTGTAGTAGACCGGCCCGACCTGCAGCGTCGTCTGCATCGGATCGGGCAGCGCGCCCGGACGCCCCGCGTAGGTGTGCAGCCACTCCGCCAGGTACGTCCGCATCCGCGCGGCCAGCTCCGGCTCCTTGTCGAGCAGGTCGGTGGTGAGGTGCGGATCGGCGGTGACGTCGAACAGCTGCTCCCACTCCGCGCGGAACGCCCCGGGGTGGTAGGTGCGGATGTAGAGGTGGTCGCGGGTGCGGACCGACCGCTGGTAAGTGTGGGCGCCGTGGCCCAGCACGAGATACGGCCGCGACGGGATCTCGGCGCCGCGGACGGCGTCGGCGAACGAGGTTCCCTGCCAGCCACGGGGAATCGGAACGCCGAGCAGCTCACAGATCGTGGGTGCGAAGTCGATGTTGTAGAGCAACGCGTCGCAGTGGCGCGCGTCGTCGGGCAGCTGATCGGTGACGCCGGGCCAGTAGACGACCAGGGGCAACCGGTGGACCGGCTCGTTGGCCAGCCCGTGCTCGGCGTAGGAACCGTTCTCACCGAAGGATTCGCCGTGGTCGGCGCTGACGATGATCGCCGTCTCCCCGGCGATGCCGAGTTCGTCCAAAGTGGCCAGAAGCTCGCCGAACAGGCTGTCCCAGTACATGATCGTGCCGTCGAATCCGTTGATCAGGTGCTCGAAGTCGGCGCGGGTGCGGATCGCCTCGGGCATGGTGTCCGGGTGCGGCGACTTGCGCGGGCCCACCGAATAGTGCAGGTCCAGCGCGCTGCGGGGCCCATAGACCTCGGCGTGCCCGTCGATCGCCTCCTGATCCGGCCACGCCGGAGCCGGACCGGACGCGGCGGCCCGCTCGGTCCACTCCTTTCCGGTGAGGTACGGGGTGTGCGGCTCCCAGTAGGTCAGGTGCAGGTACCAGTCGTCCTCGTGCGCGTGCCGGCGGATCCAGTCCAGCCCCACGCGGTTGATCTCCCGGCCGTCCTCGTCGTTGATCTCGTCGGTGGCCCGGATCGACTCGCGGAAGTTGCCCAGGAAGTGGTAGGCGCGGTGCCGTTCGGCGAACATCGAGACGGCGGCGGTGTAGTGGCCGTGCTGTCCGAGGCGCTGGCCGAGCAGCGGCCGGTCCGGGTGCGGGGCGTGGCCGGAGTCGAGCCGGAACCGGGCGGCTTCGCCGAAGTGGCCGATGACGCCGTTCGTGATGCCGAACTGCCCGCTGGTCATGGCGGTGCGGGAGGGCAGGCATGGCGAGTCGGAGCAGTAGTAGCGGTCGAACACCACTCCCTTGTCGGCCAGTGCCTGCAGGTTCGGCGTGGTGGGCCGGTGGTAGCCGTACGGCTGCGTGTGGTCGGCGCGGAGCGTGTCGACGTCGACGTAGATGACGCGCATGGGAACCCTTCTCGTGGCGGCGGTCAGCCGGGATCGCGGGCGCAGCGGAACCCGGTGTTGCCACCGGAGCTGTCGGGGGTGTTGTGCGAGCGGGCGGCGACGCGGTAGCGGTTGCAGTAGGAGACGTGGCAGAGGTAGGAACCACCGCGCGTCACGCGGTCGGTCCCTGTCGACGGCCCGATCGGGTCTCGCGCCCGGGGCGGGTGGTCGGTGCCCCAGCGGTCGGCGCACCACTCCCAGACGTTGCCGGCCATGTTGTGCAGGCCGAAGTCGTTGGGCGGGAACGCGTCCACCGGCGCGGTGCCGGCGTAGCCGTCTTCGGCCGTGTCGGTGACCGGGAAGCGGCCCTGCCAGATGTTGGCCAGGTGACGGCCGCCCGGGTTCAGTTCGTCGCCCCAGGGGTAGCGGCGCTGGTCGTGCCCGCCGCGGGCGGCGTACTCCCACTCTGCCTCGGTCGGCAGCCGCTTGCCCGCCCACGCGGCGTACGCGCCGGCGTCGTGCCACGACACGTGGACCACCGGGTGGTCGCCGCGACCGCTCAGGTCGCTGCCGGGGCCTTCGGGCCGCCGCCAGTCGGCGCCGGTCACCGCGGCCCACCACGGCGTGACATCCGGGCGGGGTGAGATCCGGCGCAGCTCCCGGTCCAGGAACCGGACGAACACGTAGGACCAGCCGAGGCGCTCGGCCTCCGTGACGTATCCCGTGTCCGCGACGAAGGCGGCGAAGTCGTCGTTCGACACCGCGTACCGGTCGATCAGGAACGGGGACAGCTCGACGGTCCGGACCGGGCCCTCGCCGTCGGCTGGGAAGCCTTCGGCGTCGTCGGTGCCCATGCGGAACTCCCCGCCCGGCAAGGCCACCATCCCGTCGGTGGACCCCGGCCGAGTCGGCAGCGGCGCCACCGGGGTCTCGTGCGAGCCGGGCGACCGGCCCGGGGTGCAGCAGCTCATGCGACCGCTCCGGTGCGGGCGAGTTCCCCGGCGAAGTGGCAGGCGGCGAGCTGCCCACCTTCGGTCGGGGTGAGCTCGGGGTCCTTCTCGGCGCAGACCGTCCGGTCCGGACGGTGCAGCGGGCCGATCGGGCAGCGGGTGCGGAACCGGCACCCGCTCGGCGGGTCCTTGGGGCTGGGCAGGTCACCGCCGAGGACGATCCGCTCGCGGGTCCGCCCGCCCGTGTCCGGCACGGGCGATGACGCCAGCAATGCGGCGGTGTACGGGTGCTGCGGCGACGAGTAGACGGCTTCGGCGTCCCCGATTTCGACGAACCGGCCGAGGTACATGACCGCGACCCGGTCCGACAGGTGCCGCACCACCGACAGGTCGTGGGCGATGAACAGGTAGCCGAGGTCGAACTCGTCGCGCAGCGATTCCAGCAGGTTGATGATCTGGGCCTGGATCGAGACGTCCAACGCGGACACCGGTTCGTCGAGGACCAGCAGCTTCGGCCGGGCCGCCAGGGCCCGGGCGATCCCGACGCGCTGGCGCTGCCCGCCGGAGAACGCGTGCGGGTACCGGTCGAGGTGCCGTTCGTCGAGCCCGACCCGCTCGACCAGCCGCACCACTTCCGCCGCCCGCTCCGCCGCCGGCATGCCGCGGACGGCGAGGGCCTCGTCGAGCGACTGGCGGATCGTGCGACGGGGGTTCAGCGACGCGTAGGGGTCCTGGAACACGTACTGGACGGTGTCGCGCAGGTGCGGCGAACCCGCGGGTTCCTTGGGGCCGAGGGTGTGTTCTCCGACCCGGATGGTGCCGGCCGCGGCGGTGTTGATGCCGACGATCGTCCGCGCCAGCGTCGACTTCCCGCACCCGGACTCGCCGACCAGTCCGACCGTCTCGCCGCTGGACACGGTCAGCCCGACACCGTCGACCGCGTACACCGGGCGGTGCCGGCGGAACAGGCCGGTGCGCTCGGCGTTGACGTCCACCTTCAGGTCGGTGATGTCCAGCAGTGGCACCGGAATCCGCTCGCGGCGGACGGCGGCCGCGGCGGGCGGGCGCATCGGCGGGATCGCCGAACCTGCCTGCGTGACGTGGCAGGCGGCCAGGTGCCCGTCGCCCCGCGACACGAGCGCGGGCACCTCGCGGGTGCAGACGTCTTCCTTCAGGCGGCAGCGCGGGTGGAAGGCGCAGCCGCTCGGCAGGCGCGCGGGGTCGGGCGGGGCGCCCGGGATCGACGGCAGCCGGCGGCCGGTGGACACCTCGTCGACCCGGGGCATCGCCGCGAGCAGGTCCGCGGTGTAGGGCAGCTCGGGCCGCTCGAAGATCGCCGCGACCGGGCCGCGTTCCATCACCCGGCCGCCGTACATGACGACGACCTCGTCACACATCTCGGCGACCACGCCCATGTCGTGGGTGATCATCAGGACGGCGATGCCCAGTTCGTCGCGCAGCTTGCCCAGCAGCCGCAGGATCTGCGCCTGGACGGTGACGTCGAGCGCCGTGGTCGGCTCGTCCGCGATCAGCAGGGACGGCGAGCTCGCCAGTGCCACCGCGATCACGACGCGCTGGCGCATGCCGCCGGAGAACTGGTGCGGGTAGTCGTCGATCCGCCGGTCGGCGTCCGGGATGCCGACCTGGTGCAGCAGCTCGCGGGCACGTTCCCGCGCGGGCCGCTTGGCGGTGCCGTGCACGATCAGTGCTTCGGCGATCTGGTCGCCGACGGTCATCGCCGGGTTCAGCGCCGACTGCGGGTCCTGGAACACCATCGCGATCTCGCGGCCGCGCAGCTCGCGCATCCGCTTCTCCGGCAGGGCGAGCAGATCCGCGCCCCGGTACCGGACTTCGCCGCCGGCGATCCGCCCGGGCGGGCGGACCATCCGCAGGATCGAGCGAGCCGTGACGGACTTGCCGGACCCGGATTCGCCGACGATGCCGACGACCTGGCCGGGCCGGACCGAGAACGTCACGTCGTTGACGGCGTGCACGACCCCGGCCGGGGTGTCGAAGTGGGTGCGCAGGCCGCGCACGTCCAGCAGGGTCTCAGTGGTCATCGCCGGGTCGCCGCCTCGTTGAGCGCGTCGGACAGGAGGGTGAAGGCGAGCGCGAGCAGCAGGAGCACGAGCCCCGGCCCGAGCACGTAGGTCGGCAGCGTGCTGACGTACCGCGCGCCGACGTTGAGCATCGCGCCCAGCGACGGGTTCGGCGGGTTGATCCCGAGCCCGACGATGCTCAGCCCGGCCTCGATGAAGATGGCCACCACCATGAACACCGTGGCCTGCACGATTATCGGGTCGGTCACGTTCGGCAGGATGTGGCGCACCAGCACCTTCGGCCGGGACACGCCGAGCACCCGGGCCGCGAGCACGTATTCCCGCTGCTGCTGGGCGAGCAGGCCCGCCCGGGCGAGCCTGCCGAAGCCGGGCAGCCCGGCGATCACGATGGCGACGAACAGCGACGTCCAGCCTGCCCCGATCATCAGCACGATCATGATGCCGAGGATCAGACCGGGGAAACCGAGGATGATGTCGAGCAGCCGCTGTGTCGCCGAGCCGAGCAGTTTCGACAGGTAGCCGGAGAGGCCGAGCAGCGTGCCGAGCACCATGCTCACCGGCACCGCGGTGAGGATCAGGCTCAGGTCCGTGCGCAGCCCGTAGATCGTCCGGACCAGGATGTCCCGGCCGAACTCGTCGGTGCCCAGCAGGTGGGCCGCCGACGGGCCGGTGAGGGCGTCGCGGGCCTGCTGGTCGTAGCCGCCGGGCGCGAGGACCGGGGCGAGCACGGCGACGGCGACGAGCAGCGCGAGCAGCACCGCGGCCGCGATCCCCTTCGGAGTGCGGAACGCCTTCGCGTACCGGACGAACGTACCGCCCCGCTCGGGTTTGCGCGCGGTCTTCGGCGCGGCGACGGCGGCCGCCGCGACGGGCCCGGTGAGTGTCCTTTTCGGAATGTCCATGGTCACTGCCCCAATCGGATGCGGGGGCCGAGCGCCGCGAGGGCGATTTCGGTGAGCAGCTGGGCCAGGACCGCGATGAACACCGTGCCGACGATGAGCACCTGGACGACCGCGTAGTCGGCGTTCTGCGCGCCGGACACGGCCAGCTGGCCCAGCCCGTTGCGGGCGAAGATCGCCTCGATGACCACGGCGCCGGCGAGCAGGTCACCGAACCGGATGCCGATCGCCACCACGGCCGGGCCGAGGCTGTTGCGCAGGACGTGCCGGACGCTGATCCCCCGCGACGGCACGCCCTTCGCGACCGCCAGGTCGACGAAGTCCTCCTGGCGCACACCGACCATCGACGTCTGGACCAGCCGCGCCACGCCGGCCGACATGGGCAACGCGAGCGCCAGCGCGGGCAGCAGCAGGTACTGCAACCCGATGGAGGGATTGTCCAGCACCGGCGTCTCGCCGCTGATCGGCAGCAGCCGCACGGCCACCCCGAAGACGAGGATCAGCAGCAGGCCGACCAGGAACGGCGGGGCGGCCAGCAGACCGGTGTTCGCGCCGCCGATGAGGGTGCGCGCCCAGCGGCTGCGGGCCGAACCGGCGAGGACGCCGAGGCCGATGCCGAACACGACGAGGAACACCCCGGCCAGCACGGCCAGCTCGACCGTGCTTTCGAGCCGGTCGCCGATCAGCTCGGCGACCGGCCTGCCGTACTGGAAGGACTGCCCGAGGTCGCCGGTGAACAGGCCGCCGAGCCAGTGCAGGTACTGCGTCACCCACGGCTGGTCGAGGCCGAGCTGGGCGCGGATCGCGGCGATCGTCTGCGCGGACGCGTCCGGGCCTGCGATCACCGCGGCGGGGTCGCCCGGTGCCAGGCGCGGCAGCAGGAAGGCGATCACGCTCGTGGCCAGCAGCACCAGCACGATCGACGGGAGGCGGCGGAGGAGGAAGCGGCTCATCGGACCAGGCACGTTTCCCGGGACAGCAGCCCGCCGGAGGTGAAGGTGGTACCGCCGACCGCCGTGGAGCGGACCATGATGCCCGGCGTCGTGACGACCACGTGCTGGACGGCCTGGTCGAGCATGTAGGCGGTCAGGTCGTGCACGGCCTTGGCCGCGTCCGGGCCGCTGCCGGCCTCGACGAGACCCTGCACCAGTGCGGTGTACTCGGGGCTGCCGAACTGCCGGTGGGCGCCCTGCAGCCGCACGTCCGGGTTGGTCTGCGCGATCAGCGACGGGGTGTCGGCGACCCCGCGGAAGGACAGGTAGTTCCCGCCCTTCTGCGCCGCCAGCCGCGCCTGGTAGTCCGGCGCCGCCAGCGCGACGAGGTTCGGTTTGAGGCCGACATCGGTCAGGTTGTTCGCGATGATCTGGTATTCGGCCTGCAGCTGCGGGTTGTTGATGATGGTGATCGGCACCGCGGCGCCGGTCGCCCCGGCCTGCTGGATCAGCTGGCGGGCCTTGGCCGGGTCGTACCGGTAGGTGTTCTCGAGGTCCTTCGGGTAGGTGTCGCCCGGCGGCCAGATGAGGCCCGCGGTGGTGCCCAGCCCGCCGAAGACCTGCTGCTTGATCCGGTCCCGGTCGATCGCGTAGCCCACGGCCTGCCGGACGGTCTTGTCCGCGAAGACGCCGCTGGTCGTGTCGAGGACGAGCGAGTACGCCGCCTGCAGGGTGTTCTGAAGCTGGAACTGGTCGCCTTGGCGGGTCACGGTCTGCGCGTCCTGCGTGGTGAGGCCCCCGGCGAGCTGGGCCCGCGAGGAGCGCAGTGCGGCCAGCTGCGCGGTCGAGTCCGGGATGACGACGTTCTCGATCCGGTCCAGGTGCGGCAGGCCCTGCTGCCAGTACTTGTCGTTGCGCACCAGCACGATCTGGGAGCCCGGCTGGTACTCCTCGACCTTGAACGGGCCGGTCCCGATGATCTTGCTGCCGTCGGCGAGGCCCGCGTAGGTCTCCGAATCGACGATCGGGGTGTCGTCGAGGACGCTCGCGAGCACCGGCGACAAGGCCGTCTTCGAGCGGATCGTCACCTCGTGGTCACCGGTAGCCTCGATCTGCCAGCCACCGATGATCTGCTTGTCGATCGAGGGGCTGGCCGGGGTGAGGGCCTGCTCGAAGGTGTACAGCACGTCCGCCGCGGTGAAGGGACGTCCACTGTGGAAGGTGACGCCCTGGCGCAGCGTCAGCACGGCGCTGCGGTCGTCGGCTCCCAGCTTCCACGCGGAGGCCAGCAGTGGTTCCGGGTTCTTGACGTCGCCGTTCTTCACCGCGAGCAGCGTTTCGAAGACACCACGGACCCAGAACAGGTTCGCCGCGCCCTGGGCGAGGATGCGGCCGGGGATCGGGGGTTGGGCGTTCGCCACGACGAGGGTGCCGCCGGGGCGGCAGGCGGCCGTCGACGAACCGGACGCCGCCTGCTGCTGCAGGTCCACAGCGGACTGGCAGCCGGCCACCAGGACGGCCGACAAGGTCAGCAGGAGGGCACCGCGGATTCTGGATACGCCTGAGCGCATGGAAGGACTCCTCGTTGAGTCAGGATTCGCCGGCGCGTTTCGCACACACGGCGACCGGACCGTCAGCGGCCGGTGCGGGGTCGGGAAAGCCGGGCTGCCGCCGGGGCGGCAGCGCTTCGCGAGAGCGTGATCAGTGCTTTTCGAGGCGGCGCATGCTCGTCTCGAAGATGCCGCACATGTCGACCGACGGGTCGCGAAGCCATTGCAGCTGCAGGCCGTTCATCAGCGAGACCAGTTCGGCGGCGGTGTCCGCCGGGTCGAGCGAGGCGGGCAGCCTGCCCGTCTCCTGGTCGCGTTCGATCAGCCGGACGATGTGGCCGCGGACGCGGCGGTTGCGTTCGCGGAAGAACTCGTGGGCCGGGTGTGCAGGGTCGAGGCTTTCGGCCGATTGAACGGTGAACAGCCGCACGAGACCGGGTTGCGTCTCGTTGCGGCGGCAGTGCGCCACCAGCCACTCGCGCGTGGAGGCGTCGACACCGGCGAACTCGGCCGCCAGGGCCTGCTCGTCCTGGAGGTCACGCTGCTGCAGCAAGGCGAGGATGAGCGCGTCCTTGCTCGGGAAGTGGTGCAGCAGCCCGGGTTGCGAAACCCCGACCTTCGCCGCCACCTCGGCGATGCTGGTGCCGTGGAAGCCGGCGACGGCGAACGCGTCCGCGGCGACGGCGAGGATCTGCTCCCGCCGCTCGGCGGCCGGGAAGCGGACCCGGCCGGACTCTGCTCGTGTCATGCGGCTCCTTCCATCGATACGGCTAACTTACCGAGTACTCGGTAAGTTAGGAAGGTGTACTGCCGAGTAACTTCTGGTCGTCGCTGATCAGGGCGTCGCTGATGGCCTGGAGCTTCGCCCGGGGCAGCAGACCGACGGCCATCGCGGCGATCTCGACCAGGCTCAATCCCCCGGCCACGGCGGCGAGCGGACCGGTGAGCAGTCCCGGCACCCGCTCCTGGAGCACCGCACGGGCCCCGGGATCGGCGAGCAGCTCGCGCAGCGGGGTGTGCGCGCTCAGCGGACCCCGCGGGTAGTCCTCGCGGCGGATCGGTTCCCGGGCCGCTTCGACCTGAGCCCAGTGGCGCCGCACCTGCAGGTGCTCGCGGCCGGGATCGCCGTGCTCCGGCAGGCCGAGCCGCACGTACTGTTCGGGTGGCGCGTCGGTGTCGCGCATGAGCCGGGTCAGCAGCCCGATCATCCGCAGCTCCAGCTCGTCGTCGACCAGCGGCCGTTCCTGGCCCGGATCCTCGTGGAGGTCGTACAGGAGCGTGCCGAACGCGTACGGGTTGGACATCGCCTGGCCCCGCGTCCGCAGGACCGGGACGCCCTTGGTGAACGCGAACGGGGGCACGAGTTCGGCGTCGCGCAGCTCCTCGGGCGCGAAGCGGGCCATCATGTGCGTCGGCATGAGCGTGTACTCCGCCAGCGGCGCGTTCGCTTCGGTCGCGGGGGCTCGCATGTAGACGTACCGGCCGTCGGTCACGCTGACGTGCCCGCCGAACCCGCCGAACAACGCCGCTTCCCGGACCGGTTCGTCGGCGGCGATGACGTCCCGCAGCGGCCGCCCCTGCATGTCCGGCGGCCGGGGCACGCCGAACCACTCGAGCAGTGTCGGCCCGAAGTCGATTGTCTGTACCAGAGCCGATCTCCGCTCGCCGGCGGCGCCCGCCCGCGGGTCCCAGACGAACAGGGGCGTGTGGATCGTTTCGTCGTACCACGGCGGCACGTTCTTGCCCCACCAGCCGTGCTCCCCCAGCAGGTACCCGTGGTCGGTCACGACCATCAGCAGAGTGTCCCGCCAGAGGTCGAACTCGTCCATGCGGTCGAGCACCCGGCCCAGCGAGTGGTCGCACATCGACAGCAGCGCGGCGTACCGGTTGCGCACGTGGGCGGCCTGCTCCGGGGTTTCGAGCACCTGGGCGTAGTCAGGCCAGTCGAGTTCCGGGCCGTCGTAGTCCTCGGGGTAGAGGTCGTGGTAGCGCGGGTAGCTGAAGAACGGCTCGTGCGGGTCGAACGTCTCGATCTGCAGGAACCAGCCGTCCTCGGCGTGGTTGACGTCCAGGAAGCGCAGGCCCGCGTCGAAGGTCCGCGTCTGCGGGTGGTCGGCCTCGTCGGCGAGGTGCTGCCGGTTCACCCGGTCCTGGCGGTAGGCGGGGCGCCGGAGCCGCTTGAGGTCCGGGGCCGGCTCTGGATCGGCGACCTGCCCGTGCCAGAAGTCGCCTTCCTGGCCACGGAAGAACTCGTAGGTGCGGAACCGGTTGTGGTAGGTGGCGCCGCCGTCTTCCCAGTAGTGCGCGTGGTCGGTGGCCAGATGGGTGTGCACGCCGGCGTCGGTGAGCAGTTGCGGGGCCGAGTCGTCGAACGGCTCCAGTGGACCCCAGCCGCGGTGGAGGAAGTTGTAGCGGCCGGTGTGCATCTCCCGGCGGGCCGGCATGCACGGCATGCTGCCCGCGTAGCAGTTGTCGAACACGGTGGTCCGCCTGGCGAGCCGCGCGAAGTTGGGCGCGTGCACGTCCTGGCCGCCGTAGGCGGGCAGGTGGCGGCGGTTGAGGCTGTCGAACATCACGACGATCGCCTTCACGGGACCTCCTTTACTTACCGAGTACTCGGTAGGTAGCGTGACCACATCCAACCCCGGACCCCGGCACCCAGGCAACCCCGGAGGCATCGTGGCCCCACCCGACTTCGTCGTGATCGTCGCCGACCAGCTGCGCGCCGACGCGCTCGGCGCATTCGGCGCCGAGCACGCCCGCACCCCGAACCTGGACGCGCTCGCCGCCGCGGGGATGACGTTCACCAATGCCTTCGTTCAGCACCCGGTGTGTTCGCCGAGCCGCGCCTCGTTCCTCACCGGCTGGTACCCGCACACCGCCGGGCACCGCACCCTGGACGGACTGCTGCGGCCGGACGAGCCGAACTTCCTGCGGACCTTCCGCGACCACGGCTACCACGTCGTGTGGGCGGGCGACCGCGGCGACACGTTCGCCCCCGGAGCGACCGAGCTCAGCGTGCACGAGCACGGGTTCACCGAGGTCCCGGCCGGGGCGCGCTGGGGCGGTGCGCCCGCCGAGCGGCGGCGCCGCCGTCCCGCTCTTTCCGGCATCGAAGACTCCTTGTGGGACCGGCTCTTCTACGGCGGCGAAGTCCTGGACGACGCCCTCGACTTCGACGAGGCCGCGGTCCGCACCGCTGAATCGTGGCTCGCCGATCCGCCGGACCGGCCGTGGTACTCTTCGTGCCCTTGATCGCACCGCACTGCCCGTTCGAGGCCGCCGAGCCGTGGTTTTCCCTGCACGACCGCAACGCCCAGCCTGCTCCCGTTCCCCCGGGGACCGGTCCCGCCTACCTCACCGCCATCCGCGAGAAGTACGGGCTCGATCGCGCGACGCTACCGGTGTGGCAAGAAGTCGCCGCCGTCTACCACGGCATGGTGTCCCGGTTGGACGCCCACGTCGGCCGGATCGTCGCCGCGCTCGGCCCGGACACCGTCGTCGCCTTCTTCGCCGACCACGGCGAATACCTCGGCGACTTCGGCGTGATCGAGAAGTGGCCGTCGGCGATGCACGCGTGCGTCACCCGCGACCCGCTCATCCTCAGCGGCGGCCCGGTGCCGGCCGGGACGACCGACGCGCTCGTCGAACTCGTCGACGTCTTCCCCACGTTGCTCGACCTCGCGGGCATCGAGTTCGGCCACGTCCACTATGGACGAAGTCTGCGGCACCTGTTCGACGACCCGGACGGCGAGCACCGGCCGTACGCGTTCAGCGAGGGCGGCTTCCTGGCCGAAGAGGAGCCCCGGCTCGAGCGCGGTGCGTTCCCCTACGACCTCAAGGGTGAACTCCAGCACGAAGACCCCCGGCTCGTCGGCAAGGCGTTCGCGGCCCGCGATCGCGACTGGACCTACGTCTGGCGGCTCTACGAACCACCCGAGCTGTACGACCGCCGGACTGACCCGGCCGAGACGCGCAACCTCGCCGGACGAGCGGAATTCGCGGCCGTCGAGGAGCGGATGCGCGAGGCCGTCCTCACGTGGCTGGCCACCACGGCCGATGTCCTCCCGGCCGGCCGCGACCCCCGGCGGCCCGCGGTCGACCTGCCCGCACCGAGGTGCACTCCCTAGGTGCGGGCGCGCAGTTCGCGCAGCAGGGCGTCCCGGATTTCCTCGTGCGCCGTGCTTTCCGCGAGGTTCCGGAGCTCGCGGGGGTCGGCGAGCGAGTCCGCCAGGAACACGTCTTCCTCGCCGGTTGCGGCGGGACGTCCGTCGATGCGGACGGTGGCGTCCAGCCGGTGGCGCCGGGTCCGGATGCAGCTGCGCCGCGGCCAGCCCCTCCCGTCGTCCCAGGTGCCCTCGTCGCGGTTGGGGAACGCGCGGCTCGCCGGATCACCGTAGCCGATGGTCGCCAGGACGTGGTCCGGCTCCGGCTCGCCGAACAGATCACGCCCCGCCATCGGCGCGGCGGCCGGGATGCCCGCTGCCCCGAGGAGCGTCCGGGCGAGGTCGAGCGACTGGACCAGATCGTCGCGGCGCTCCCCACCCGACCGGCCCGGCCGTCGGACGATCAGCGGAACCCGGTGGCTCTGCGGGGCGAAGGTGTGCTTGCCGAAGGCGCCCCCTTCGCCGAGGTGCACGCCGTGGTCGGAGGTGAGCACGACGATCGTGTTCCCAGCCAGGCCGCGGTTCTCCAGTTCCCGGAGGATGAGCCCGATCTGCTCGTCCACCCAGGCGACCAGCGCCACGTAGTCGGCCTGGGCTTGCCGCAGCTCGGCTTCGGGCATCTCGCGCCCGCCGTTGAGCTCGGCGAAACGACGGTCGAAGCGGCTGCCGTCCGGATCGCCGTCGAGGGCGTGTCCGGGCTGGGCGTCCGGCGGGAACAGCCGGGCCCAGCGTTCGGGCGCCACGACCGGCGTGTGCGGCTGCAGGAACGACGCGCGCAGCAGGAACGGGCCGTCCACCGCGCGCAGCCAGGCGATCGCCCGCCGCGTCACCTCCTCGGGGACGAACTCCTCCCCGGAATGCCGTCCGCCGACGACGAACCGCATGCCCGGCGTCCGCACCAGTGAGCCTTCGTCGGCTCCGGAGAGCGGATCGCGCATCCCGGCCCCGGTGTGGTCGTCCACCTGCCACGGCTTGAGTTCGGGCGGGAGGTGCTCCTTGCCGAAGCTGGCGGTCGCGTACCCGGCGTCGGCGAACAACTCGGGGAAGGTGACCAGCCCGGCGGGGAGCGGGCAGCCACCGGCGGCGGCCTCGTTGTGGAAGACACCGGTCCGCTCCGGCGGCAGCCCGGTCAGCGTCGAGGTGCGGCTCGGCACGCACACCGGTGAGTTGGTGTAGCAGCGGTCGAACACCACGGCGTCCGCGGCCAGCGCGTCGATGTGGGGGGTGCGTGGCGAGAGTCCCCCGGCTTCCGCGTAGCAGCCGAGCGCGTCCGCACGCAGCTCGTCGCAGTACAGCCACAGGATGTTGAGACGATCGTGCACGCGGACACCTCCGGACTCTTACCTACCGAGTACTCGGTAGGTAACGTGGCCACACGGTAACCCTGGCGGACCCGCGAAGGCAACCACGGCCGGGTGCTCAGATGTCGGCGACGGTCCGGAAGCCCAGGTTCCCGCTCGAGCTGTCCGGCATGTTCGCGGTGCGGGCGGCGACGCGGTAGCGGTTGCAATAGGAGTCGTGGCACAGGTAAGACCCGCCGCGCATCGCGCGGTTTGCGTGGGCGTCGTCGAACCAGTCGGCGCACCACTCGCACACGTTGCCCGACACGTTGTACAGCCCGAAACCGTTGGGCGGGAACGCGTCCACCGGCGCTGTTCCGAACTGACCGTCCTCTTCGGTGTTGTGCACCGGGAAGCGGCCCTGTCAGATGTTGCAGCGGTGTTCCCCACCCGGCGTCAGCTCGTCACCCCACGGGTAGCGGGCCTGGTCGAGACCGCGCCGCGCCGCGTACTCCCATTCCGCTTCGGCCGGCAGGCGCCGGCCCTCCCACTCGCAGTAGGCCACCGCGTCGTGCCAAGACACGTGCCCCCCAGTGTGGCGGACACAAGGCGCTGACCTGCGGAAACCGAGAATCACCTGGCCAGGATCGGGAAGTTGGAGCGCGTTGAGTGCCGTTCAAGGCAACAGCGGAATGCACCCCGCTCCAGATTCGCTCCTGCTTCGCCTGTACCTCCGCTTGCCCTCGAGCGGGGCCGCGACCACGACAGTCCGGTTCTCCGCGGCGACGTCCCCCAACTCGAGACGCTGCTGTTCGAAATGAACGTCGGCCAGGTCGGGATGACTCTTCCGGCCTCGCCCGCGTGCCATCCATCGGTGGAAGGTCCGTCGCGCTGCCGGTGGCCACGTGGTGTGCGAGGTCCGCCCGCACTGAACGGAGTGCTTCGGACAGCCGGACCCGTTCCTCGCGGGGTGCGTCGACGCGGCGGCGCCGGATGGACGTACGGGAATTCCTGCGTTCAGCGAGCTTTGACGGCAGGTCTCCAAGTGTGCCAGTGCACGACCATCCTGGCGCGTACCGCCTGCGCAATCTCCAGAGAACAGGCGCCCTCCCAAACCCTGGTCAGTTGTCCACGTCGACGACGATCCGCCCTCTGATCCGGCCGTCGAGCAGTTTCGATGCTGCCGGGATCGCCTCGCTCAACCCGATCTCCTGGCTGATGTCCTCCAAGTGCGCCAGGTGAAGCTCGCGGCTCAGCCTCTCCCACGCGGCCTTGCGGCGGGTGTAGGGCTGAGTGACGCTGTTGACGCCCAGCAGGCGCACTCCCCGCAGGATGAAGGGCGCAACCGACGCGGGGAGATCCAAACCCTGCGCCATTCCGCAAGCCGCAACGAGGCCCTCCGAGCGGGTCGCGGCACAGACGTTGGCGAGGGTGTGGCTGCCTACCGAATCGATCGCCGCGGCCCATCGCTCCTTGGCGAGCGGGCGTCCTGGCTCGGACAGCTCGGCCCGGTCGATGATCGCGCCGGCTCCCAACCGCTGCAGGTAACCCGCCTCGGATGGCCGTCCGGTCGCGGCGACCACCGAATAGCCGCGTCGAGCCAGCAATGAGACCGCGAAGCTACCGACTCCACCGCTGGCGCCGGTGACGAGAACCTCCCCATCTTCCGGCGTCAGGCCATTGCTCTCCAGCACCATGAGGCACAGCATCGCCGTGTATCCCGCGGTCCCGACGGCCATGGCTTGCCGTTCGTCGAGTCCAGCAGGCAGCGGGATGAGCCACTCTCCTCGCACCCGGGCGCGCTGAGCGAGCCCACCCCAGTGGGTCTCTCCGATGCCCCAGCCGTTGAGCAGGACGTGGTCGCCTGGCGCATAGGCCGGGTCGCCGCTGGACTCGACGACGCCGGCCAGATCGATGCCAGGCACCATCGGAAAGCTGCGAACGACGGGCCCCTTACCGGTGATGGCGAGTGCGTCCTTGTAGTTGAGGCTGCTGTAGACGATCCGGACGGTCACATCGCCGTCGGGCAACTCCTCTTCCTCGAGGTTCCGCACCTCGGCCTGGTAGTCGGTGTTGCTTCGGTCGATGAGGATCGCTTTGAACATGATTCTCCTCCGGTGACGATCGCTTCCAGATCGATCAGAGCAGGCTGTTCCCCGCGTCGATGGCGAGCGCCGCGCCAGTGATGTACCGGGCCTCGTCACTTGCCAGGAAGAGGAGTGCGTTGGAAATGTCGACCGGCTCCACCCACGGGACAGGCAACATCTGCAGCCGGCTCGACGCCGCCGCGAACTCCTCCTTCGTGGCGCCCTGCTTACCCGCGAACAGGTCGTAGATGGGCTGGTTGTGGATCATGTCGGTGTTGACTTGCGTGGGATGCAGGCTGTTGACCCGGATACTGTCGGGTGCCAATTCCATCGCGAGTGTGCGGGTCAATCCGACAACCCCGTGTTTGGCCGACACGTAGTGCGCCATGTTGGCGTCTGAAGTGCGGAAGCGCCGCCGCATCGAGCAGCGCGGTCGCCGTCGGACTCAGGGTCGGCCAGTACACGACGCGCTGTAATCCGCGGCGTTACCCTGCTGAACGGTGTGGCGAGGTCGCCCACTGACGTCCTGCCTTCAGCAACCATTGCCACGTGGCGGCCTCGCGGGTCTCACGACGCGATCAACAATCCACCAGTGAGCCGGCAACCCTCTGATGCCGATTCACGGAAGTACCGGCTCAGTACCACCTCGGCATCATGCCATCCTTCACGGTCACCAGATTCAACTCGAGCACTTCGCGGGGACACGAGCCCGACAATGCCCGGCGACGTAGTCATAGTCGTTGGCGGAGCCGCCCTCGACACCACATCATCGTCACTTCGACGGCACGCGACGTCCCGCTGCGCCGCGCGAACCAGGCTTTCGGCGGTGGCCACACCAACGGGTCAGCCGAGCACGCGTAGCGCCTGGTCGACCGCCGCGCGCAGCCGTTGCGGGTCGTGGCCCGCGCGGTGGCGTACCCGCAGCCCGGCGAGGGTGGTGAACAGCAGGTCGGCGGTGGCCTCGGCGTCGAGGTCGGCAGCCAGTTCACCGGCGGCGATCCCGCGCCGCAACAACGCGGCGATCGCGGCGATCGTGCCTTCGAATGCCGCATCCACCCGCCGGCTGGTTTCCGGGTCGTCCGTGCCCAGCTCGGTGGCCGTGTGGATGACCAGGCAGCCCGGCACGTCGGCGGGCTCGACCATCGAGTAGAGCCAGTCGCGCAACACGAGGCGGACTGGCCGGTCGTCCTCCAGTGCGGCCGTGCAGCGCGCGGACTCCGACGCCTGGTAATGGTCCAGAGCGCGCAGGAACAGCGCGTGCTTGTCCCCGAAGGTCCGGTAGAGACTGCTCGGGTTGAGGGCGAGCGCCTCCCCGAGGTCGCGGGTGGACGTGGCGTGGTAGCCGCGCCGATGGAACAGCTCCGTCGCGCGCGCGACGACTTCCCCCTCGTCGAACTGCCGAGACCGTGCCACGCACCCAGACTACCCCAGGTTGTGGAGCGACTGCTCCCGTTGTACTGTCCAGACCATACGGGAGCGATCGCTCCCAAAAAGGAGGCAGTGATGGACAACAAAGTGGCCGTCGTCAGCGGTGGCACGAAGGGCATCGGCGCCGCGGTCGTCGAGCGCCTGCGCAAGGACGGCTACTGGGTCGTCACGGGTTCGCGCTCGGCTACGCCGGAGCAGGGTGACGACCTGACCGTCGTCCGCGCGGATCTCGCGACCGCCGAGGGGGTCGAGGCGCTCGCTGCTGCCGCACTGCGGCTCGGCCGGGTCGACGCGCTGGTCAACAACGTCGGACAGTTCGAGGCCCGGAGTTCGTTCCTCGACGTCACCGACGCGCAGTGGCAGCAGGGCTTCAACGCGAACGTCCTGTCGGCCGTGCGCCTCACGCGCGCACTGCTGCCGGCGCTGCTGGAGCGCGGCGGAGCGATCGTCAACGTGTCGTCGATCAACGCACGGTTGCCGTTCCCGATGGTGGTGGACTACTCCGCGCACAAAGCGGCGCTGACCAACCTCACCACGGCGCTGTCGGAGGAGTTCGCACCGCGAGGGGTCCGGGTGAACACCGTGTCGCCCGGGCCTGTCCGCACGCCGGGCTGGACCGATGACGGCCGTCTCGGCGACAGCATGGCCAGCGCGTCCGGCACCACCCGCGATCAGGTACTGGACGAGGGCGTGCCCGCGAGCATGGGCATCGCACTCGGCCGGATGGGCGAAGCCGGTGAAATCGCCGACGCGGTCGCGTTCCTCCTCGGGCCCCAGGCCCGGTGGATCACCGGCACCGACCTCGTGATCGACGGCGGGACCATCAAGGCGGCGTGACACTCCCCGGGGCTTCGGGCCTCGGGGTGCGCCCCGAAGCCCGAAACCCGCGGAAAGCCTGCTCTCGCCGAACCTTCGGCGTGCTGGACAAGCCCGCGCCCGGCCGCCGTCAGCTCGCCTGGGCAGCCGGCATCCCGTCCCCGGTCCCCGTCATGGCGTCGAGCGCGGCGTCGTCGGTCCTCCGGGCCGTCAGCCGCGCGGGCGGCACACACTGACCGTCCGGCGTGACGAACGCCAGTTGCGCGGCCGTGCCCGTGTCTTCCAGGGTGAACCGTGGCGAGGTGCCGCCGGGACGCGGCCGGTGAGCGCGGCCCCAGCTCGCCAGCGCCGCCATGACCACGTTCAGGCTGCGGCCGGCTTCGGTGAGCACGTACTCCTCCCTGGCCCGCAGCCCCGGCTCCCGGTAGGTCCGCCGCTCCATGAGCCCTTCGTCCACCAGCTGCGCGAGCCGTTTGGCCAAGATGTTCGGCGCGATCCCCAGCTCCTCCCGGAACTCCTGGAACCGTGTCGAGCCCGCCAGCATCGCCTCCCGGACGATCAGCAGCGTCCAGCTGTCGCCGAGCACCTGCAGCGTCCGGGCGATGGAGCAAGTCGAGTCCTTGCCGAGCGTCTTGGGCACGCCACGATCGTACCCACTTGGGTAGCTCCGAGCTAGCCAGCTGGACCGCAAGCTGGGTTGCACGAAGAAATCCAGCGATGCTAGCTTGCTGAAAGCAAGTCAGCAGCCTTGCAGCACCCCCAGCGCGCCACGAGCGCGCGAACCGTCCGCACTTCGCATCAAGGAGGCCCATCGTGCCGTCGACCCCAGCCCAGCGCCGTGCGGCGTTCGCCGAACTTGTCCGGTCCCCCGCGCCACTCGTACTCCCGGGCGCCTATGACGCCTTCACCGCGAAGCTCGTCGAACGCGCCGGTTTCCCCGCGACCTACCTCGGCAGTTTCGCCGCCGCCGCGAGCACGTTCGGCGAGCCGGACGTCGGACTGATCACGATGACCGAAATGGTGGACGCGGCGCGCCGGATCGTCGAGGCGACCGAGCTGCCCGTGCTGGTGGACGGCGAGAACGGCTTCTACGAGCCCGAGAACATCTGGCGGACGGTACGGGCCTTCGAGTCCGCCGGCGTGGTGGGCATCCACATCGAGGACAACCTCGGCGGCAAGCACACGTCGCGACCGGCGGGACTGATGTCTCCCGAGCGGATGGCGAAGCGCATCCGGGCGGCGCTGGACGCCCGCACGGATCCGACCTTCCAGATCATCGCGCGGTCGGACGCGGCCTGGGTGCACCGGGACATCGACGACGCCGTCAACCGCCTGCAGAGCTATGTCGCCGCCGGGGCCGACGCGGTTTTCGCTCCCGCGATTCCCGCGGCCAAGCTGAAGGAGGTCCGCTCGCGCATCGACGCCCCCGTCATGGTGGCCGCGGACCTGTTCGACGCTCCGGGCGGCGACCGCCCGGGCAGCACGCTCGCGGAGTACGCCGACGCGGGAGCGGACATCCTCCTGCTGTGGTACAGCCTCATCGGCGCGGCGGCCAAGAGCGTCACAGCGGTTCTCGACGCGCTCGAGGAGGGCCGGGAGGTCGCCGACATGGGCGACCTGATGCTGGGGCAGCACACGTTCGAGTCCCTCATGGACTACGCCGCCTACGAGCGACGCGCCGCCCGGTACCAGTGACGCCTCCAGCCCCGCATTCCCGGTCCGTTCTGACGAAAGACGGTAACCCCATGAACAACGACAATTCCACCGGCACTACCGCGTTCACCGACGCGCGGGTGATCGTAGGCGACGGCACCACGGTTCTCGACGACGCCGTGATCACTGTCCAAGATGGACGCATCACCGGACTCACCCAGGCCCCCGCCGATGACCTCAGCGACGCGACCGTGGTCTCGTTGCGGGGCAAAACGGTCATGCCCGCGCTGGTCAACCCGCACGGGCACATCGGCTACATGCGCGGTGCCGCCTGCGATCCGGGCTTCTACTCGCGCGAGAACATCCTCGACCACCTCCGCCGGTTCGTCTACTACGGCATCAGCACGTTCCAGTGCCTCGGGACTGACCGGAACGGCATCGAGATCGCCATCCGCGACGAGCAACGCTCCGGAACCCTCGACGACCCGGACCTGGCGACCTTCTTCACCGCGGGCTCCGGCCTGGTCGCGGCGCCCGGCCCCGGGCAGGCCAGCGGCGCGCCGTTCTTCGCCGTCGACGCGGTGCACCAGGTGACCGACCCGGCGGACGGGCGGGCCTTCGTGCGCGAGCTCGCGGGGCGGAAGGTCGACGCGGTCAAGTTCTGGATCGACGACCGGGGCGGCGCCGCGGCCAAGCTGTCGCCGGAGGCGTGCCGGGAGATCGTCGACGAAGCCCACGAGCACGGCATCCCGGCCGCGGCGCACATCTACACCGTCGAGGACGCGAAGGTCGCGCTCGACGCCGGTGCCGACATCCTCGCCCACATGCCCCGCAGCCCGGGTCCCGACCAGGAGCTGATCGAACGGCTCGTCGAGCGCGACACCGCGGTCTTCACCTCGATGAGCGTGCAGGGCCCGACGCGCACCGAATGGCTGGACGATCCGGCGGTGCGGGAGACGCTGCCGGCCACCGCCATCGAGGAGCTGCGCGGCCGGATGCGGGCGCGAGGCGGGGAACCACTGTTCGACACCGGCGAGACCTACCGCCGCCTGCAGGAGAACTTCGCCACCCTGCACCAAGCCGGCGTCCGGCTCGTCTACTCGGCCGACACGGGCCTGCTCGCGCAGCTCCCCGGGCTCGCCGAGCACCGGGAGCTCGAAGCGCTGGTCGAAGCGGGCCTGTCCCCGATCGAGGCGATCGAGTTCGCCACCCGGCGCTCGTCCCACCTGCTGGGGCTGACCGACCGGGGGACCATCGAGGTCGGCAAGCGGGCCGACCTGCTGGTCCTCGACGCCGACCCGCGCGCGGACATCACCAACACCCGCCGCATCGCCGATGTCGTGCTCGAGGGGCGGGTCGTGGACCGCGAACGCCTGCGGCGGCAGTGGCGAACCGACGGCGAGTGACCCGTTGCCCGATCGGCGCCCCTGCGCGGTAACCCGCGGTGCCAGCCGCTCGTAAGTGCGACCAGCCGAGTACGGCTCCCTGCCGGGCCATCACACCACTCGGACCCCGCCGTGACGCCGGGACCGCCTCGTCGCGGACATCAGGCCGCCACCGTCACACCGCGGCCGAAATGCACGGGCAACCTTTCCTCCAGCGTCTTGTACCGACCGGTCAATATGCCTATAGTTCAGGCAACGTCGCGCACCACTGCTCCCCTGGATCGTGGGCGCGTCGTCCGCCTCCTGCCCCAGCTCTTGTGCGGGGCAGGCGGCATCCACCCGGCCGACCCCACCGCCAGGAACGGGTCAGATCGACCGGTACAAAGCGCCGCGTGGTGAAGCGAATCTCCCCCGAAGTCGTTGGAGGTAATGATGGTGGTCGAGCAACAACAGGCGGCGCGGGTCAATCCCGCGCGCGTGGCCTTCGCCAGCTTCGTCGGCACGGCGATCGAGTGGTACGACTTCTTCCTGTTCGGTTCGGCGGCGACCCTGGTGTTCAACACCCAGTTCTTCCCCACCCTGAGCCCGTTGGCCGGGACTCTCGCGGCCTTCGCGACGTTCGGCGTCGCCTTCGTCGCGCGCCCGCTGGGCGGTATCGTGTTCGGGCACTTCGGCGACCGGCTCGGCCGGAAGCGGATGCTGATCCTGTCCCTGCTGTTGATGGGCGGCGGGACGGTCGCCATCGGCGTGTTGCCCACCTACGCCCAGATCGGCCTCGCCGCGCCTCTCCTGCTGGTTCTCGTCCGGCTGGTCCAGGGCTTCGCGGTGGGCGGCGAATGGGGTGGCGCCGTGCTGATGGCGGTGGAGCACGCCCCGCCGCGGCGGCGGGCCTTCTACGGCAGCTGGCCGCAGGCCGGCGTCCCGGCCGGGCTCGTGCTGTCGGCCGCGGCGTTCCTCGCGGTGCAGCAGCTGCCGAAGGACCAACTGTTGTCGTGGGGCTGGCGCCTGCCGTTCCTGGCCAGCGCGGTGCTCATCGCGGTCGGCTTCTACGTGCGTTCCCGCCTCAGCGAGTCGCCCGAGTTCGAGCAGGTGTCGCAGGCCCGGGAAGTGTCGAAGTTCCCGCTGAAGGACACCCTGCGACGTTCCCCCCGCTCCGTTCTCGTCGGTCTGTTCGCCCAAGCCGCGTCCAACATCCCCTTCTACGTGGTGACCGTGTTCGTGCTGTCGTACGGCCCCGGCGAGGTCGGCATCTCCCGCAGCACGGTGCTGACCTGCTTGATCGTCGCCTCGTTGCTGGACATCGCCGCGGTGCCGCTGGTGGCCGTCCTCGCCGACCGCATCGGCAGGCGGAACGTCCTGCTGGCCGGGGCGGTCTACTCGGCCCTCGCCGCGTTCCCGTTCTTCTGGCTGATCGACAGCGGCGCCCCCGCCGCGGTGCTCATCGCGATGTTCCTGTTTGCCTGCCTCGGCCACGCGCTGAGCTACAGCGCCATGGCCGGCTTCCTGGCCGAGCTGTTCGACGCCGAGCACCGCTACACCGGCGTCTCGGTCGCGTACCAGGTGGGCGGGCTGATCACCAGCGGTCCGGCGCCGTTCATCGCCGCGGCCCTGTTCGCCGGCTTCGGTGGCTCCTGGGTGATCTCCCTGTACATCGTCCTGGCGTGCGCGATCACGTTCACCGCGCTCCTGTTCACGCCGCGCCGGCACTGAGCGGCGGGAAAACCGGGACACCGCGCTGATCCAGAGCCGGGCCCCGCGGCCGGAACCGCGGGGCTACCGGCCCACGAGCGTGGTGACCAGTGTTTCGGCGATGGCGCGGAGCTCGTCAGGCGTGTGGTCCACCCGTTCCAGCACGGCGATGCCGCGGGTGGTGGTGACGACCAGGCGCGCGACCGCCCTGATGTCGACGGCCAGTTCCACGCCGTCGTCGATGGCGACGAGCGCGTCGTGGACGAGGTCTTCCAGCTTGTCCAGCATCACGCGGACCGCGGCTTCCACCCGGGGAGAGTCCGTCGCGGCCTCGACGGCCGTGCGGGTGGACAGGCAGCCGCGGGACGGGGAGCCGGCCGAGAACACGGCGATGCAGTAGTCGAAGAAGGACAGCAGGGCGGTCCGCTTGTCGGGGCCGTTCAGCGCGTCACGGGCGCCTGCGAGGAAGCGATCGGTGTATTCGCCGAAGGCACGAAGGAAGATCTCCTCCTTGCCCCCGTAGGCGTGGTACAGCGAGCCACGCTGGACACCGGTGCCCGCGGCGAGGTCGAGCATCGACGTCGCGCGGAACCCCCGCTCGGCGAAGACGTCGAGCGCGCGCTCGAGCGCCACTCGCTCGTCGAACTGCCGAACCCCGGCCATGAAACTCCTTCCTGTCCCGCGCCCGACGAACTCTACCGGGATCGAAGATGCTGCCTCCGGACAGCGGCAGTGCCACGGCCCAGCCGATCACCGCAGCGGGCCCGGGCGACGACAGCAGGCCCGGCCCGCTCAGCTCGGCCGCCAGCACGACCGCCGTGGCCGGAGCGCGGGCGCCGGCCGCGAGGCAGGCGGCCATCCCCACGACGGCCGCCCCCGGTACCGGGAACGCGGCGCCTACGGCCGCGCCGACGAACAGCGCCGGACCGATGGTGCCACCCACCCCGCCGACGCCGAGGGTGACGCTCGTCGCGAGGATCTTGGCGGCTGCCAACAGGAGCAGGGCGCCGGTGCTTCCGGATCCCGTGGCCGTGTGGGTGATGACGTCCTGCCCGATCCCGCCGACCTGGGGCACCGCGAGTACCGCCGCGCCCATCAGCACCCCGCCGACGGCCGGGCGCGCCCACTCGGACCACCGCCACACCAGATCGGCCGCCCGCCGCACCACGTGCAGGCTCCAGATCAGCGAGACCCCGGCGAACCCGGCGAGCAGCGCCACCGGCACGGTGGCCAGGTGCGGGCCGAACCCGGCGATGTCCGGCGCGGGCAGCCGCAGCGGTTCCCCCGGCAGGGCCCAGGCGACCGTGGTTCCGGACACGGCCCCGGCCACCGTCGCGGCCAGCTCGAGCGGGCTCACGCCGGTCAGCAGGACTTCCACGACCAGGACGACGCCGGCCATCGGCGCCTGGAAGGACCCGGCGACCCCGCCCGCCACGGCGGACGCCACCGTCGATCGCACCAGCGTGGCCGGTACTCGCGGCAGCCGCACCAGCGCCGAGCCGAGTGCCGCGGAGATGTGGATGATCGGGCCCTCGCTCCCGGCCGATCCCCCGGAGCCGAGGGTGAGACCGGCGGCAATCCCCTTGACGCCCGCGACGCGGGGACGGAGTGGCTCCGCCGTCGCGAGCGCTCGCCGGACCTGCGGAACCCCGCCGCCCCCGGCCTCCGGCGCGCACACCACCAGCAACGGCCCGTAAGCCAGCGCTGCCACTGCCGGGGCGAGAAGAACCACCGGCGCCGGCGCACCGTGCAGCAGCCATCGGCACGCCGCCACGGTCTGGATGAGAGCGACACCGGAAGCGCCGGCCAGGGCACCCGCGAGCACCGCGAGCACCAAGGCCGCGGGCCATCTTCGCGTCATCGTTGAAAGGCCCGTGCCGAAGGCGCCGGCACCCGGCCATCCGGGCCGCCCGCAGTCAGCTCGGATGCGGCCGCCGTGTGTCCGAAAGCGACAGTGGTGGCAGCGCCGAGGGGACCACAACCGTCCGCCACCGGAACACGGCCGGCGGGCCCGCGGCGCACGATCAGGCCGACTGCGGGGTCAGACGCTGGAAGAGTTCCCACGCAGCCCGCTCGACGTGGTTGTGCAGCAGCTTGCCGTCTTCGCGCACCTCCCACACCGCGGTTCCGCTGAACGAGATCGGCCGTCCGTCCGGCTCGGTGCCGAACATTCCCTTGTTGCGGCCGTGCACCCGCCAGCGCGAGGCGACACGGCTGCCGTCGTGGTTCTGGAACGTTTCGACGACCTCCAGCCTGAAGTCGTCGATTTTCTCCCGGAACGCCCGGATCCACGCCTTGAAGTTCTCGCGCCCTTCGATGCGCTCGCCCGCGTTCGTGATGACGAAGTCCTCGACGACGTAGCGGTCCGCGGCGTCCGGGTTGCCCGCGTTCCACACGTCGCGCCAGAACGACTCGACCACTTCCACCGAGTTCACCGGCGACATCGGCAACCTCCTCGACCTATGTTTGACAACTCTGTCAAACATAGGCGATCCCGCCTTCGCAGCCCAGCTTTTTGCGAGCACCGCCACACGACAACGGCCGGGCACCCGAAGTGCCCGGCCGAATCCGTCGTACGTCGGTCAGCTCGCGACCGTGAAGGCGTCCTCGAACGTGTAGCCGCCGAGCAGTTCGCGGGCAGCCACCATGTACTGGATGGTGGGCGTACCCTCCTCCAGCCAGTTCAGGCGCGCGTCGCGGTAGAGGCGTTCGATCGGGTACTTCCGCGTGTAGCCGATCCCGCCGTGCACCAGCAGCGCGCGGTCGGTGACCCGGCCGACGGCCTCCAGGCCGAACTGCTTGACCAGTGACGACTCGGCCGGGATCCGCTTGCCGCTGTCCCATTTGGACGCCGCGTCCGCCAGCATGCCGCGCAACGCGTACACGTCGGCGGCCATCTCGGCCAGGTAGCGCTGGATCGCCTGGCGCTGCGCGATCGGCTTGCCGAACGTGACCCGCTCCTGCGCGTACTTCAGCGACAGCTCCAGCGCCCGCGACGCCGTGCCCAGCGAAGAGGCGGCGATGAACACCCGGCTGATCTCCAGCGCCCGCTCCAGGTGCGCGCCGCCCTCGCCCTCGGCGCCGACCAGAGCCGACACCGGTACCCGCACATCCTCGAACGTCAGCTCGCCGTGCTCGGCACCCTTGCAGCCCATCGTCTCCGGCAGCGGCGCGATGGAGAACCCGGGGGTGTCGCGCGGCACGATGAGCGCCGAGACGTCCTGGTCGGACGTCTTGGCGAACACCAGGAAGTGCGAGGCGATGTCGGAGTTGGTGATGAGCCACTTGCGCCCGTTGAGCACGTACCCGTCACCCTCGCGCCGCGCGGTGGTCGACAGGTCGGCGCCGGTCCCGTTGCCCGGCTCGGTGAGCGCGAAGGCCAGCGACTTCTCGCCGGTCGCCGCGCCCGGGAGGATCTCCTTCTTCTGAGCGTCGTTCCCGATCTCGGACAGGGCGTGCGCGAAGGAGTTGTGCACGTGCACGATGGCCCGGATGCCACCCTGGATCTTCGCGAACTCGGCCAGGATCGGCAGGTACTGCGCCATCGACAGCCCGGCGCCGCCGTACTCCTGGGGCACGATCAGCCCGAACGCGCCACACGAACGCAGCGCGGGCAGGACGATGTCGTAGGGAATGGTTTCGGTGTCCTCGATCTGGTGTTCCAGCGGGTCGAGCTCGTCCCAGATCGTGGCGAGCACACTGTCGCGCAGCTTCCGGTACTCGTCGGCGGGCAGACCTGCGTTCATCGTTTCCTCCTTGGGATCTAAAGCGTCCAGCCGCCGTCGGCGGCGAGCACCGCACCGGTGCAGAACGTCGCGTCCTCGGCCAGGAAGACCGCGGCGCGGGCGATTTCCTCGACCGTGCCGAACCGCCCGAGCAGCGTGGCATCGGCGATCCTGGCGCGTGCCACGTCCGGGATCGCCGACGTCATGTCGGTGTCGACGAAGCCCGGCGCGAGCACGTTGACCCGCACCCCCTTGGGCGCGAGTTCCTTCGCCAGGGAGCGGGCGAAGCCCACGGCCGCCGCCTTGGCGCTCGCGTAGGCCGTGTCGCCGGGGAAACCCACGGAACCGACCGCGGAGCCGACCAGCACGACGCCGGGGCTCGCCCCCTGGGTCAGCCACGGGATCGCGGCCTGGACGAGCGCGGCGGTGCTTCTCAGGTTCGCCTCGACGACCTGCCACCAGTCGTCGAGATCGATCTTGGCGAGTTTGCCGCCCTGCCACACCGCCGCGTTGAGCACGAGCGTGTCGAGCCGGCCCCACTGGCCGGTGACCTGCTCGATCACCGCCCGGGCGGCCTCGGGCGCGGCGAGGTCGAAGGGCACCGGCAGAACTCGGTCCGGGTGGACCGCGGCGAGCTTCTCGACGAGCTCACCGCCGGTCCGGTAGGTACCGGCGACCCGCAGGCCCCGGTCGAGGAGCTGCTGCGCGATGCCGGCTCCGATACCGCGGGAGGCGCCGGTGACCAGGGCCACCCGCTCGCCGGTCATGCTGTCGTCTGCATCCATCACAGTATTGTACCGATCGGTCTATACGAATAGGTGTGTGACATTCATCGGAACAGAAGGGTCAGATCCGCTCGACGATCGTGGCGTTGGCCATGCCGCCCCACTCGCACATCGTCTGGAGCCCGAAGCGGGCCCCGCGACGCTCCAGCGCGCCGACGAGCGTCGTCATGATCCGGGCGCCGCTGGCGCCCAGCGGGTGGCCGAGCGCGATGGCACCGCCGTGCACGTTGAGCCGGTCGTGCTCCACCTTGAGATCGTTCATCCAGGCCAGCGGCACCGGCGCGAACGCCTCGTTCACCTCGAACAGGTCGATGTCGTCGGCGGTCAGCCCGGCACGCTCGAGCACCGCGCGGGTGGCCGGCACGACGCCCATGAGCATGACGATCGGGTCGTCCCCGACGACGGCCATCGAGTGCACCCGCGCCCGCGGGGTCAGGCCCAGCTGCTCGGCCTTCTCCGCGCTCATCAGCAGGAGGCCCGCCGCACCGTCGGTCAGCGGCGAGGAGTTGCCCGGCGTGATCTTCCAGTCGATCTCGGGGAACCGCCGCGCAGCCGCTTCGTCCACGAAGGACGGCCGGAGCCCGGCGAGCGCCTGGACCGTGGTCCCCGGCCGGACGGTCTCGTCGACGGTCACCCCGGGGGCGTCGGTGACGGTGATCAGATCGGGCGCGAAGGCATCCCGCGCGGCTGCGGCGCGGTGGTGCGAGGCCGCGGAGAACTCGTCCAGCTCGTCGCGGTCCAGCTGCCAGCGGGCGCAGATCAGCTCGGCGGAAAGCCCCTGGCCGATGAGCCCGCCACCGGGAAACCGCTCCGCGATCCGCGAGCCGAGGTGGTCGGCCCCCTGGGCGTCGGAGTGCATCGGCACCCGCGACATCGATTCGACACCGCACGCGATGACGATGTCGGCCGCACCGGCCTGGATGGCCTGTGCCGCGAAGTGCACGGCCTGCTGGCTCGAACCGCACTGCCGGTCGATCGTGGTCGCCGGCACCGAGAGCGGGAAGCCCGCGGCCAGCACGGCGCTGCGGGTGGGGTTGATCGCCTGCTCCCCCGCCTTGGTGACGCAACCGCCGATCACGTCGTCGACCAGGGCCGGATCGAGATCGGCGCGCCGGACGAGTGCGGCGAGGACGTCGGCGAGCAGGTGCACGGGGTGGACGTGCGAGAGCGCACCGCCCTTCTTCCCCTTGCCGACGGGCGTGCGCACAACGTCGACGATGACCGCGTCGCGCACTGGTGTCATGGTTCCTCCCTGGGGCGGGTTCACACCGACCGGCGGGTGCCGATCGGCAGCCGGGACGGCAGGGCGGGCATCGGGCCGCCCGTGCGGCCGCCGGGCACGCCGGCGAACCGATAGGGCACGGGTTCCCGGCCGGGCTGGACGACGACGACCTCGCTCGGGTCGTCGCCGACGGCGCACGAGACCAGCGCACGTGCCACGTCGGGCACGGTGACCAGCGGGAAGCCGAGCCGGTCGAGCTCGGGACGGGCGGCGCCCAGCATCGGCGTGTCGACCAGGCCGGGGCAGACCGCGTGCAGCCCGACCCCCTTGGCGGCGAGCGTGGGCGCGTAGCTCCGGACCAAGCCGATCACCGCGTGCTTCGTCATCGCGTACACCGGATCGAACGGCACCGCGGTCATGCCCGCGAGTGACGCGGTCACGACCGCGCGCCCGCGCGCGGCCAGCAGCCGCGGCACGAGGGCCTGCAAGCCGTGGACCACGCCGTCGACGTTGACCGACCACGTGCGGCGGTAGGCCACGGGATCGACGTCGAGGAGCTCCGCTTCGCCGAGTGCGACGCCCGCGTTCAGCACCAGCGCGGTGAGGGGGAGACCGGCGGCCCCGACGGCTTCGACCGCCACTTCCCAGGCTCCGGGGTCACCCACGTCGAAGGCCACCGCGGAGGCGGCTCCGGCTTCGTCCGCCGCGCGGCCGGCCGCGTCGATGTCGAGGTCGGCGACGATGACGTGCAGTCCGCGTTCGGCGAGTTGCCGGACGACCTCGCGGCCGATTCCGCCCGCCCCGCCGGTGACGAGGGCACACCCCGCGCTGCTGGTCACGATTCCTCCCGGGATCCGACGCTGGACTGGCTCGAACAATACCTGTATAGACCGGTCGGTACAAGACTTCGAGCAGAGTTTCGCCCGTCTTCGCCGCGCGGATTCCCTATCGCGGCGCCATCCGGATCGCTCCGTCCATCCGGATGACTTCGCCGTTGAGGTAATCGTGTTCGACGATGGTGGCGACGAGCCGCGCGTACTCGTCGGGCCGCCCGAACCGCGGCGGGAACGGGACGCCGGCCGCGAGCCCGGCTCGGTACCCCTCGGCGACGGTGGCCATCATCGGGGTGTCGACGATGCCAGGCGCGATGGTCATCACCCGGATGCCCGAGGACGCCAGATCCCGGGCCGCGGGCAAGGTCAGCCCGACGACGCCGCCCTTCGACGCGGCGTAGGCGGCCTGCCCGATCTGCCCGTCGAACGCGGCGGCCGACGCGGTGTTGACCACCACCCCGCGCGCGCCGTCCGCCAGCGGCTCGGTCGTGGCGATCGCCTCGGCGGCGACGGTCAGCACGATGAAGGTGCCGGTGAGGTTGATGTCGAGGACCTTCCGGAAGAGGGCCACGTCGTGCCTGCCCGAGCGGGACACGATGCGGGCCGACGGGGCGATCCCCGCGCAGTTCACCGCGATCCGCAGCGGCGCGCCCGCGTCGGCGGCCGTGCCGACGGCCGCCTGCACCTGGTCGGCATCGGTGACGTCGGCCTCGACATAGGTCACCCCCTCGACCGGGGTGGCCGCCGCGACCGCCGCGGGCAGGTCGAGCGCGAAGACCCGCGCCCCCTTCTCGGCCAGCAGGCGGGCCGTCGCCTGGCCGAGCCCGGACGCACCGCCGGTGACCAGGGCAGCGCTGTCGTCGATTCGCATGTCGTTTCCTTCCACGTCGGCGACACCGGCGCAGGGAAGCCACGGAAGGACAAGGAGAACGAGCCGGCCGCGAGGGCCCGGCGAGGGAGACCCGGTCCACAAAACCCGTTGGCGGGCAGCCGATGTCCCCTGTTTGTAGCAGAGCAGGCGAAACAACGACAAGCAGTTTCGTACCGAACGGTACACGTCACATTTTCCGCAAGGCAGGTGGCGCGGAATCGTGGGGCCGCTCGATCCGCGTCAGGCCCGGATGCCGTCGATCAGCGCGTCGAGGAACATGTCCGCGACCTCGTCGGGTTTCAGCTCGCCGTCGGGCTCCATCCACAGGTACGTGTAGTTGAGCATGCCCAGGATCCCTTTCACCAGCAGGCGCGGGGTCTGGCGCAGCACCCCCGCACGCACGCCGTTGTCCAGCGCCTGCCGCCAGTAGCTTTCGTACCGTTCGCGGGCCGCGATGACGTGGTCCCGGCGCTCACCGGTCAGTGCGGTGTACTCGCGGAAGAACACGGCCCACTCGGAGCGGTGCTCGGCGATGTTGGCCAGCAGCCCGCGGGCCATCCGCCGGAGCAGCTCCTCCGGAGAGAGATCCTGGTCGAGCAGCGCCTCGGCGTAGCTGTTCATCTTGTCGACCTGCTCCTTGCTGATCGCGTAGAGCACGGCCTCCTTGCTGCCGATGTAGTGGTAGAGCGCGCCCCGGCCGAGCCCGACCGCCTGCCCCAGCTCGGCCATCCCGGTGCCGTGGTAGCCGTTCCGGGCGAACAGATCCGCCGCGATGCCGATCACGCGCGCCCTGTTCGCCTCGAAACTCGTGACCGTCATAGCCGACGCCGCCCTCACTCCCGATCGTGGACCGAACGATCCACATGATATCGCCCGGAGGCGCGCTACCGGCGTTCAGGCGTGGTCAGCGCAGACCCAGGAGGTTCCGCACCCGGAACTTCTGCACCTTCCCCGAGGTCGTGCGCGGCAGCGACGTGCCGGTGAAGGTGAACCGGCGCGGGATCTTGTAGGTCGCCAGCTCGCTCTTCAGGTACCGCGTCAGCTCCTCCTCGCCGAGCTCGCACCCGGGCCGCAGGACCACCATGGCCGCGCCGACCTCGCCCCACTCCGGGTCCGGGACACCCACCACCGCGGCCTCGAGGACCGCCGGGTGCTGCGCGACCACGCGTTCCACCTCGGCCGGGTACACGTTCAGCCCGCCGGTGATGATCATGTCCTTCGACCGGCCGGAGATGTAGAGGTAGCCGTCCTCATCGACGTGGGCCAGGTCACCGGTGTGCAGCCAGCCGCCCTCGAGGGTGGCGGCCGTCGCGTCCGGCTTGCCGTAGTAGCCGATCATCGTGGCCGGCGAGCGGCAGATGATCTCGCCGACCTCGCCCGGCGCGGTGTCCTGCCCGCGCTCGTCCACCACCCGCACCTCGGCCGCGCTGCAGGCGCGCCCGGCGGAGCCCGCCTTGCCCACGGCCTCGTCAGGTCGTACGTAGGTCATCATCGTGGGGAACTCGCTCATCCCGTACACCTGCAGCACCGCACAGGACGGGAGCAGGCGGCGGGCGTCGGCGAGCGCGGTCAGCGGCACCGGTTCGCCGCCGCTGCAGATCAGCCGCAGCGAGCTGACATCGTGGTCGCCGAGGCCGGGATGCCCGAGCACACGCTTGAGCACCGTGGGAACGAGCAGCACGGACGTCACCCGGTGCCGTTCCACCATGGCGAGGAACCGCTCGGGGGTGAAGCCGGTACTGGGCGAGAGCACCACCCGCCCGCCCCGCCACAACGTCGCGAGGGCGAGGTCGTGGAACCCCGCCGCCCAGCACAAGGCGGGCACCACCAGGTACACCTCGTCCGCGGTGATGCCGTAGTCCACGACCTGGTGGAAGGAGTTCCACAGCACCGTGGCGTGGGTGTGCATCGCGCCTTTCGGCGCACCGGTGGTCCCGGAGGTGTACTGCAGCAGGAACAGGTCTCCCGAGCCGACCTCGACCTCCGGCGGCGGGCCGGCCCGCGAGATCAGCTCCTCATACGCGAAATCCCCGTCCACGGTGCCCACGCCGACGTACCGGGCGGCCGACCCGCCGGCGCGCAGCTCCTTCACCACCGGTTCCAGCGCCTGCTCGTACACCACCCAGGACGCCGCGCAGTCGTCCAGGATGTAGCGCAGCTCACCGGCCTTGAGCAGGTAGTTGAGCGGCACCACCACCCCGCCGAGCTTGGCGACGGCGAAGAAGAGCTCCACCCATTCGACCCGGTTGTGCAGCAGCACGCCGACCCGGTCGCCCTTGGCGAAACCCTGGGCGTGCAGGGCGGCCGCGAGCCGGTCCGACCGCTCGTCGAGCTCGTCGAAGGTGACCTCACGGCTTTCGAAGACGACCGCCACGCGGCCTTCGTTGACCCGGCCGGCCAGGCGCGGTTTGCGCAGCAGCTCGGCCACCGTGTAACTGTCCATTTTCGCTCCGCTTCAGAAGATCGCGGCGTACATGATCTTTTCCTGGGTGGCCTCTTCCCGGCTGAACTCGGCCACGGTGCGACCGAACCGGGCGACCAGGATCCGGTCCGACACGGCGAGGATCTCCGGCAGGTAGGACGAGATCACGATGACCGCCTTGCCCTCGTCGGCGAGCTGCCGGATCAACTGGTGGATCTCCTCGATCGCGCCGACGTCCACACCGCGGGTCGGCTCGTCGAAGATGACCACCTCCGGGTCCGCCACCAGCGACTTGCCGACGACCACCTTCTGCTGGTTCCCGCCGGAGAGCTCGACGATCTTCGCGTCGGCGTTGATCGCCTTGATCCGCAGCCGGTCGCTCCACTCCTTCGCCACCCGCTTGCGCCGCGCGGAGGACAACCACCACTGCCGCCGCCCCTTGCGCGAGGCGAGCAGGCCGAGGTAGAGGTTCTCGGCGATGGTCATCGTCTCGAAGAACCCGTCCAGTTTGCGATCCTCGGTGATGTAGACGATCCCGTCGTCGATCGCCTGCTTCGGCACCCGGTAGCGCACCGGTTTGCCGTTGAGCAGCACGCGGCCGCCGTGGATGCGGTTGCGCTTGAGCGCCCCGGCGATGATCTTCGCGGTTTCGGTGCGACCGCTGCCGATCAGCCCCGCGATGCCGAGCACCTCCCCCGCGTAGGCGGAGAACGACATGTTCTTCACGACGTTGCCCAGGATGAGGTTCTCGACCTCCAGCACACGGCGCTTGCGAACGTCCGGGGTACGACGCGGCTCCACCCGGGTGGCGCCGCCCAGTTCGCGCCCCACCATGTGCCGGACGATCTCGTCCCGGTCGGTCTCGGCCGCTTCCAGGCACGCCACCCGCTCCCCGTCACGCAGGACGGTGACCCGGTCGGCGATCTTGAGCGACTCCTCCAGGGCGTGCGACACGTAGATGACGCCCAGGCCCGCCGCGCGGAGATCGTTGATGACGTTGAACAGGTGGAGCGTCTCCTCGGGGGTGAGGCTCGCGGTCGGCTCGTCGAAGATGACGATCCGCGCCCGGGAGCGCAGGGCCCGCGCGATCTCCACCATCTGCTTCTTCGCCGCGCCCAAGGTGGACACGTAGGCCGTCGGATCCACGTGGAAGTTCATCGACTGCAGCAGCTGCTGGGCCCCGATGTTGAGCGAGCGGAAACGGGTCAGCACCTTTTCGTGCCCCAGCTCGATGTTCTGCGCCGCGGTCATCGTCGGCACCAGGCTCGTCTCCTGGTACACCATCGCGATCCCGTGCTCGAGCGCGTCGTGCGGGCGGCGGAAGTTCACCAGCTCGCCACCGATCCGCAGCTCCCCGCTCGAGTGCTGCACCGCGCCGGCGAGGATCTTGCACAGCGTCGACTTGCCCGCGCCGTTCTCGCCGACCAGCGCGTGCACCTCACCGGCGCGCAGGTCGAAGTCGATGTCGTGGATCGCGTGCACGCCGCGGTAGGTCTTGGTCACCTTCGACATCTCGACGAGCAGGGTCTGCCCGGCCGCCGGGTCGATCTCCAGCTGCTCCACGATGGACTGGTTCATCACGCCTCCCCCGCCCCGGTCACCAGCACCTGGTCCCCGCCGTGCACCGCGATGAACAGCCGGCTTCCGCACTGGCGGGCCGAGGTGACACCGTGCCGCCGGCCACCGCCGCGGCTGTGCATGCTCGAGACCACGTAGCCCTCCTCGTCCAGCCGGGCCACCAGGCCGTAGGACCGCGGGGGCGCCCACGGCTTGATCACGCCGAGCTTGCGGATCTGCCCGCCCTGCAACGGTTCCAGGCCGGAGTCGAGGCCGCGCAGCGCGGGCCGGATCCAGTAGTCCGGCTCGATCGTGCGCATCATCTCCTCGACGTAGTCGCGCTGGGTCAGCACGAACTCCACCAGCTGGGTGCGCAGCGCGAACATCGCCAGCCAGTAGCCGCCCGGGGCCGGGTTGATCCGGCCCGGGTAACCGGGCAGGTTCTCGCGCAAGGTGCGACCGGCTCCGCCGGCCAGCGGGTAGCGGCGGACCCGGTGCGCCCACGCCTCGCAGACGACGAGCGCGTCCTGCCCGGGTGTCAGCGAAACTCCGCTGGCGTAGGCCAGTCCGCCGGCCAGCACGGTGGTGCGACCGGACCGGGGGTCGTGGCGCAGCAGCCGTCCGCGGGCGTTCTGCTCCATCAGGTCCCGGACCCAGTCCCGGCCGTGGTGCCGCGTCGACCCGTCGGTGAGGTAGATCGTGCCGTCGCCGGCGAGCGCGACGTCGGTCGGGCAGTGGATCGGCACACCGGACTCGTCGGCCGCGGTCACCAGCTCCGCCGCCCCGTCACGGCCCACCCGCATCAGGCCGGTCCCCGCCACACCCACCAGCAGGCCGTCGGGACCGGGCTCCAGCGCGCCGGCCGGCCCCGGCAGGGTGGCGAGCACCTCGGAGTGCCGGAAGTCCGGACCGGACACCCGCACCACCCGGTCGGCGGTGCTCACGTACAGGTCGCCGCGCTCGTCCAGGCACACGTCCTCGGGCTCGGTCAGACCGTCGATCGCGGTCGCGACGGCGTCGAGCTCGTCGTTCGGCGTGAGCCCGCCGTCCAGCGGCGGGATGGCCCGGTGCTCGGACCTGCCGGGAAAGAGGAACTCCTTGACCAGTTCCCAGGCTTCGACTCGGGGCATCGGTCCTCCTCCTCAGCCGACCGTGGCGGGACGGCCCGCCCGCTCGGTGGTGGCCATTTCGGGTCGACCGGCGCGGAGCTCGACGCGGCCGATCCGGTTGTTCTCGAGCCCCCCGATGTAGAGGTAGCCGTTGTGCTCGCGCATCGACGTGATGGTGGAGTGCTTCTCCCCGCCCGGATCCCAGTAGGCTTCCAGCACCTCTCCGGCGTCGGACACCTTGACCACGCAGCCGTGGTTCATGCTCGGGTAGAGCCATTCGTCGCGCGGAATGCGCTTCATCATGCGGCGCCGGAAGGTGGGCATGCGCATCGCGAGGTCGTAGGCGGGTGAACGCATCCCGTTGAGCGCCACCCAGTAGGTGCCGTCGGAGGCCCGGTTGATGTTGTCCAGGTAGCCGGGGAAGTTGTCCATGAAGATCTCCAGCCTGCCCTTCTTCGGCCCGCTGTGCCAGTACCGCAGGATGCGGCACAGCCAGGTCTGCGCGATGAGCAGCGACTCGCCGTCGTGGCAGCTGCAGATCCCGTTGGGGAACACCAGATCCCGGATCACCGTCCGGGTCTTCCCGGTGGCGGGGTCGTAGCAGAGCAGCCGCCCGTTGGGCCTGCCCTCGACGCCGTCGAGGATCCAGTCGGCCATGTCGAAGCGGGTGGTGGCCTCGCTGAACCAGACCTTGCCGTCCGGTGTGATGTCGAGGTCGTCGGCCATGCGCAACCGCGAGTCGTCCCGCAGCTGGACCCACGTCCGGTTGGTCTCGTCGGAGAGCTTGCGGTGCTTTCCGTCCGGGGACACGGAATACAGACCCATGCCGCCGACGCACACGATCAGGTTCTCGTCGGCGTCGAACGCCATGCCGAGCGGGTGCCCGCCGATGCGGGCGAAGACCTCGCGCTCGCTGAAATCGGGTCCGGAGAAGCGGAGGATCCAGCCTTGCCGGGTACCGCAGTAGACGCGTCCCCGCGAGTCCACGATCACGTCCTCGGGACCCTCGACCTCGCCGAGCCCGATCGCTTCCGCGTCGCGCAGCCGGTCGTTGATCTCGAACGGGCTGCCCGAGCCCGGCCGGACGTCCGGCAGCGGGCCGTACTCGACCAGGGTCGGGTTGACGTAGGTCTTCTGGATGGCCTTGCCGCGGTTCTTGCCCCACTTGGTGTCCAGACCCACGGCGACGATCAGCACCACCGCGAGCACGGTCTGCAGGACCTCGCCGCCCACGTCCATCAGCAGCAAACCCTTGCCCAGCAGGCTGATCGTCGCCGCGCCGATGAAGGCACGCCAGACGGTGCCCTTGCCGCCGGTGAGGCTGATGCCGCCCAGGATGACCGCGGTCAGCACGTTCAGCTCGAGACCCTCGCCGACGCGCGCGCTGGCGCTGCTCAGCCGCGCCGCGTAGAAGACCCCCGCCAGCGCGCACAGCGCCCCGGCGAACACGTAGCTGATCAGCAGGACCCGCTCCACGCGGATGCCGGCGTGGCGGGCGGCCCGCCGGCTCGCGCCGACCGCGGTGATGTGCCACCCGAGCCGCGACCTGCTGAGCACGATGTGCCCGGCGACGAGCACGACCAGCAAGGTGACGAAGCTGAACGGCAGGCCGGCGACCTTGCCCGTGCCGAACCAGTCCCACACCGGGTCCATGACGAACACCGAAGCGGTCTTGGCCGAGTAGTGCAGGTCGAGCAGGTTCAGCACGCCACGGAAGATGATCAGCGTGACCAACGTGGTCAGGAACGGCCGTGCCTTGAGGTAGGCGACGATCGTGCCGTTGGTGGCGCCCAGCAGGGCACCGGCCACCAGCGTCAGCAGGATCGCCGGCACGACCGGCACCCCGGCGACGGTGATCAGCAGGATCACGACCATGTTGCACAGCCCGAACATCGAGCCGACGGACAGATCGATGCCCCCGGAGATCATCACCACGGCCATGCCGAGGCAGATCAACGAGATCTCCGCGAGCTCCGCCGCCGTCGACAGCAGGTTCGCGGAGGTGGCGAAACCCGGGGCCGCGACGGAGAAGAACACGATCACCGCGATCAGGATGGCCAGCGGGATGGCCGGCTCCATCCACCTCTTCTCGAACAGCTCGGCGAAGAACTGTTGCGGCGAGGCGCGGTAACGCAGGTGGCGAAGCCGGTCGCGAACGGTTTCGTGCTCTCGGACGTTGCGCTCAGGTGGGCGGCGCCGCGGTGTCGCGGGCCGCACGTCCGCAGTTGCCGTCATGGTTCTCCCTCTCCGGAGCTGGGGCGCCGGGACGCCGCGGGCGGGAGGCGTCCCGGCGGGGATGGGATCAGCGAACGGTCAGCCCGTCGTTCTTGCCGTCGTAGCACATGTTCGGCTGGTTCCAGTTGGACTTGTCGATCTTCACCAGCGGCGTGTAGTCGGCGATCCGGGCCGTGCCGGGGGCCTGTCCGGACTGGACCAGGTACTTCGCGATCGCCACGATGTCCGTGCCCTGCGTGGGCACCGAGTAGCCGTAGGACTGGAAGAACATGCCGTCGCGGATGCCCTCGCAGGCGATGTTGCTGTGGTCGGAGGTGAACACCTTGACCTGGCCGAGCTTGCCCGCCTCCTTGATCGCGGCGGCCGCTCCGTACTGCATCTGGTCCCAGAAACCCCAGCTGGCGCACAGGTTCGGGTGCTGCTGGATCACCGTCGCCGTGATGTCGTGTGCCTTGGTGCGGTCCCAGTTCGCCGCCTGCGTGGAGACGATCTTGATCTCCGGGTGCTGGTCGAAGACCTGCTTCGCACCGGCCATCACGTCGAGCGTGAAGCCGGAGGTCGCGTCGCCCTGCACGATCTGCACCTCGTGCGACGTCGGCGTGTTCGCACCGCACTGCGCGACGATGTCGGTGGCGATCCGGCGGCCGAGGTCGATGGTGTCGGCGCCGACGAAGGCGTCGGACTTGTAGTTGCTCACCATGTTGATCTGGATGACGTAGATCCCGGCCTGCTGCGCCTGCTGGATGAGCTTGGCGAGGATCTGCACGTCGAAGTTGTGCACCACCAGGACCGCGGGCTTCTCGTTGATGAGCGACTGCACGGCCTCGGCCTGCTTCGCGGTGTCCCAGTTGGGATCGCGCAGCACGTAGTTCATGCCGGCGGCCTTGAAGCCGCGTTCCAGCTGCCGGTTCCACTCCTCCATCAGCGGGGTGCCCATGCCGACCGGCACGAACGCGGCCGTCTTGCCCTGCAAGCTGTTCAGCGCGTGGTCGCGCAACTCGCCCGCGGAAGCCGTCGGCGGCACTTGGTTGTTCCCCGCGGCCGTGGTCTGGGCGCTGCCCCCGGTCGAGCAGCCGGTGACAGCCAGCACGGCGGCCGCGGCGAGCCCGCTGATCCGCAGCATCCGCGATTTGCCGATTCGCATGGCAGGACCTCCTTGTCCTTGTGTCGAAATCCGTTGTCCGGGGTTCAGTCGCCCTGGCGGACGGTCTCCTCGTCACGCGGGTGCAGCCGGTTGTCCAGCACGAGCGCCGCGAGCAGGATCAAGCCCTTGATGATGTCCTGCTCGTGCGTGTTCATGTTGAGGATCGTCATCCCGTTGAGCATCACACCGATCAGCGCGGTGCCCACGACCACGCTCAGCACGCTGCCCCGCCCACCGACCAGGCTGATGCCACCGACCACGACGACGAGCAGCACGTCGTAGATCAGCGAGCTGTCGATCACCTGCGTGTTGAGCCCGCCGACGGAACCGGCGACGATGAGGCCGCCGACGAACCCGATCGCGGCGCTGGCCATGTACTCGAAGATGGTGAGTGGCCGGACGGAAACACCCGACAGGGCCGCCGCGCCCGCGTTGTCGCCGTGTGCGTAGATGAACCGGCCGGTCTTGGTCCGCGACAGCATGACCTGCGCCAGCACCGCGGTCACCACGAACACGATGATGGGGACCGGGATGCCGAACAAGGTGCCCTGACCGAGGGCGACGACGAAGTGCCGGTCGCCGGGAAGTTCAGCGATCAGTCCATCGAGGACGGTCGTGCGCGCCAGGCCGTAGACGAGCAGGCCGGAGGCCAGCGTCGCGAACAGGGCCGGGATCTCGGCGAACGCGATCAGGAATCCGTTGAACAGTCCCATCACGAGCACGATCCCGATGCCCACGATCAGCGCGACGGGCGTGCTGACTTCGGTGCGCATCAGCTGGATCGCCACCGCGGTGGCGACGCCCATCGAAGCGATGAGCGAGAGGTCCATACCGCGTGCGATCACCACGACCGCCATCGCCACGCCGAAGATTCCGAGCGACGACACGCTGCGGACCAGGTTGACAAGGTTGTTCAGCTCGAGGAAGCCGTTGAGGGTCAGGCCGAAAACCACGAAGAGCGCCACGACCACCACGAGGACGATTTGCTCCTGGGAGATGTTGGCCGGCAGGCCGGATCGCCGCCGCAAAAGAGTTCCGCTCATCGCCACTCCATTGTCCGATGGCTCTGTATCGATCGGTCAGTATCAACGTCGGACCGAACGGTACAGGTGATCTGCGGCGAGTCAATCCCTGATCGAGCAGCCGCGACCAGACTTCACCCAGATGAGTGACGGCGCTCACAAAATGCCGGCTCCACCGCCTGGCGGACCTGCTGCCGCATTGCTACGCGTGGGTACGTGGACCGCCCTGCCGTCGGCTTCGTGGCCAGCCGCTGCCCGTTGCGATCCCTATACTGATCGGTACGCTGACATCGATCGGCGAATCGGGGAGGAACGATGGCACACCGGCGGGACACGTCGGGCGAGTCGACCCACGAGCGCATTCTGCGCGTCGCGGCCGAGATCTTCGCACGCAAGGGCTATCACGCCACCGGCGTCGCCGAGCTCGGCGAGGCGGCCGGTCTGCAGCGCGGCGCTCTCTACTACCACATCCGGTCCAAAGAGGACCTGTTGTACGACCTGTCGAAGCGCCACGTCGAGGAGGCGCTCGAACGGGGCAGGGCCGTGGTGGCGCAAGACATCCCCGCGACGGAGAAGCTGCGCGCGCTCGCCAGGGAACACTTGCGCATCATGGCCGCGCGCTGCGACGAGGTGACTGTGGTGATCCGGGAAATGCACGCGCTGAGCGGCAAGCGCGCGACGCAGCTGACCGCGTTGCGCGACGAGTACGAGAACCTCTTCGCCGAGGTGCTGCGCGCGGGGGTACGCGAGGGAGTCTTCGCCAGCGCGGACCGGGTGGTCGTGCTCGGCGTGCTGGGCATGTTCAACTGGACCCACGTCTGGCTCGACACCGAGCGCGGTCCGCTGTCCCCGGAGGACATCGCCGACCGGCTCACCGACCTCGTGATCCACGGCCAGCTCCGGCCCACCGGGCACGTCGCCCAGCCGACGGCGGCACCCGCCGCGGAACCGGCTCCGGCCACCATCCCCTGACCACCACCGCGGCCGCCGGCCCGGTCACCGGCGCAACCGGCGAGTCCGTCGCGGCCACGATCTCCTGGCCGGCCGCGCTACGCCTTCTCCCGGCCGCGGCTCCCACCGCACCGAACGTCCGCCGCACGACCGGCCCATCGGCCGCCGCCGGCGGATCGCGTCATCGCCGAACCCGCCCGCAGCCTCCGCGGCCCGGCCGACCGGACCGCCTACTTCTTCTGGCGGCGGCTCCCGCCGTGCCAGTCCTCCTGCCGCCCCACTTCACCCTCCCGCACGCCGAACGACAGCAGCTGGGGACGTTCCCGGAGGCTGCGCTTCAGCTCCGTGAACCCGGGGAACCGCGCCAGCGCCACCACGTGGTCCCAGAGCTCGAGCGCCTCCTCCTCGGTGGGAAGACGGCTGATCACCGGCCCGAAGAGCGCGGTGCCCTCGGGCGGCTCGAAATGCAGGATGGGCGTGCCGACGTCCTTCCCGGTGAGCGCCAGGGCGGTGTCGGTTTCCGCCTGGATCTCCGCGTCCCAGCCGGAGTCCTCCAGCGCGTCCGCGTTGTCCTCAGGCAGCCCGCACTGCCGCAACGCCTCGATCGCGAGCGCCCTGGTGCCCCGGTGCACCGCGGCGGCACTGCCGCCCGGCACCGGTTCACGCTCGAAGGTCTCCGCACCGAGCACCTCGTAGAACGGCCCGATCGGGTCAGGCCCGTGCGCCTGACGGATCCGCGCGGCGACGCGCAGCAGCTTCAGCCCGGCGGTGTGCGACGCCTCGTACTCGGGCGGGAAGTGCGCGGCGTAGTCGATGTGGCTGTTGAGCAGCCGCAACGAAATGAACCGCCACTCGACGTCGTAGCGCTTTTGCCGGGCGACGATCCGGACCCATTTGCTCGCCATCCAGGCGAAGGGGCAGACCGGGTCGAAGTAGAAGTGCAGATCAGCGTCGGCCATGGCCCCACCCTACTCTTCTGGACCACTCGGTCTGCCCGGTCACCGGGTTATGTCAAAGCTCACAGCACGTCCTCGGATCGCACCCTTACCCTCCTTTGTACCGATCGATACAGACAGGAGTCGCCCATGCCCGAGCACGTCCAGCTGACGGTGGAGGACGGCGTCGGCGTCGTCCGCCTCGACCGGCCGCCGGTGAACGCGCTGAACCGGACCGTGCGGGAGGAACTGGCCGAGGTCGCCGTGACCCTGACCGTCCGCGACGACATCCGGGCCGTCGTGATCCACGGGGGACCCAAGACCTTCGCCGCCGGCGCCGACGTGCGTGAGCTCGCGTCGGCGTCCCACGCCGAGATGGTCGCGCGGTCGCGGCGGATCTCGGCGGGCATCGGTGCGCTGGCGTCCGTGCCGAAGCCGACGGTCAGCGCGATCACCGGGTACGCGCTCGGTGGCGGGCTCGAGATCGCCCTGAGCACCGACCGCCGCATCGCCGCGGACGACGCGAAGCTCGGGTTGCCCGAGATCCTGCTCGGCGTGATCCCGGGAGGCGGCGGAACCCAGCGGCTCGCGCGGCTGGTGGGCGAGGCCGCGGCGAAAGACCTCGTTTACACCGGCCGCTTCGTCGGCGCCCCCGAGGCCCTGGAGATGGGTCTGGTCGATGAGGTCGTGCCCGCCGAGGAGGTCTACGACCGGGCCCACGCCTACGCGGCCCAGTTCGCCGAGGGGCCGGCACTGGCCTACGCGGCAGCGAAGAAGGCGATCGAGGGCGGGCTCGACCGTGACCTGACCGCGGGCCTGGACCTCGAGTCCGAGGTGTTCGCCGAACTGTTCGCCACCGAGGACCGCACGATCGGCATGGAGTCTTTCCTCGAGCACGGCCCGGGCAAGGCCCGGTTCACCGGACGGTGAACGCACGACCGGCGGTACTTGTTTATACCGATCGGTACACGCATAATCAGCATTTGACCGGCAATTACAGACCGATCAGTACACCAGCTGTTCCGGGCGAGGAGGTTGGGCGACGATGCTCAGCGGAACGACCCAGGTGGGTCAGGGCACGTCCGGGGGCTCCGGCGTGATCGGCCCCGACGGACTTGATCACCGGCAGCGTGCCACCCAGGTCACGGTCGCGGACCTCTACGAGCGGGGGTACCGGCAGTACGGCTCCCGGACCGCCGTACGGCACGGGGACAGTGCGATCACCTACCGCGAGCTGGGCGAGCGCGTCCACCGCATCGTCGGCGGGCTCACCGGCCTGGGCGTCCGGCGGGGCGACCGGGGCGTCCTGCTGCTGGGGAACTGCCCCGAGTTCTTCGAAATCGAGCACGCGTTGTTCCTCGGCGGCTTCGTCCGGACCGCCCTGAGCGTCCGGCTGCACCTGCGCGAGGTGGTGCACATCCTCACCGACTGCGCCGCCACGGTGGTGTTCGCCGCGCCGGAGTGGGCCGAGCGGCTGGCCGGGGTGCGTGACCAGCTGCCCGCGCTGCGGCACGTGGTCACCGTGGACGGCGGCCCGGGTGACACGACGCTGGAGGAGTTGCGCGAAGCGGCACCCGCGCCCTACACACGGCCACTCCCCCACGAGCCGGCCGCGATCCTGTACACGAGCGGGACGACCGGGATGCCCAAGGGCGCGACGCTCAGCCACGCCAACTGGGCGGCGATGGTGCGCAACGAGCTCCTGGAGCTGCCACCGGCCCGCGACGACGACCTCGTGCTGCACGTCGCGCCGTTGAGCCACCTCAGCGGGTACGTCGCTCCGTCGTACTTCGTCCGGGGAGCGACCCACGTGACCTGCCCGAAGTTCGACGCCACCGAAACGCTGGAGCTGGTCGAGCGGCACGGGGTGACGATCCTGCCCATGGTGCCGACGATGCTGAACCTCCTGGTGCTCGCAGCCGAGCAGCGCACCGGGGACTACGGGTCGCTGCACACCGTCGTGTACGCCGGATCGCCGATCGCGCCCGACCGGCTGGCCCGGGCACGCCAGGTGTTCGGGGACGTGTTCATCCAGTTCTACGGCCTGAGCGAACTGCCCATCCCCATCGCCTGCCTGTCCCGGCAGGACCACTCCTTCGACCCGGCGGGCGGGATTCCCGCACGCCTGGCGAGCGCCGGCAGGATCAGCCCGTTCGTCGAGGTCAAGCTGGTCGACGACGCCGGCGTCGAGGTTCCCCACGGCGAGGTCGGCGAGATCACCGTGCGCGGCGACCAGACGATGATGGGTTACTGGCACCTGCCCGGGGCGACGGCGGACATGGTCGACGCCGAGGGCTGGGCGAGCACCGGTGACCTCGGGCGGTTCGACGAGGACGGCTACCTCTACATCGTCGACCGCAAGAAGGACATGGTGGTCACCGGCGGGTTCAACGTGTACCCCACGGAGATCGAGAACGTCGTGTCGACGTTGCCCGCGGTGTCCGAGGTCGCCGTCATCGGCGTCCCGGACCCGGTCTGGGGCGAGGCGCTCAAGGCCGTCGTCGTGGTCCGCGACGGGTACTCGCTGACCCCGGAGGAGGTGGTGGCGGTCTGCTCGGCGAACCTCGCGAGCTACAAGAAACCCCGGTCCGTGGAGTTCGTGACCGGGCTGCCCAAGACGGGGTCGGGCAAGATCATGCGGCGGCAGCTGCGGGACCGGTACTGGACCGCCGGTGACCGCAAGGTCGGCGGTTGAGCGAGCTCCCGGCGGAGCCCGGGCCCGTCGAGGACCTGTTCGAGGTCGTCGACACGGCCGCGCGGCTGCTCGGCGGCCCCGTGGTGGTCGAGGACGCGGACTTCCGCGTCCTGGCCTACTCGGCGGTCGCCGGGCAGCCCAACGACGAGGCGCGGCGGTCGGCGATCCTCAACCGCCGCACCCCCGACCGTTGGTTGCGGTGGATGGAGGAGTCCGGGATCCGCCACCGCCTGCAGCGCGACGACCGGCTCATCCGGCTCGACGCACCCTGGCCGTCGCCGCTGCGGCGCTACATCCGGCCGGTCCGATCGGACGGGCACGTGGTGGGCTACCTCTGGCTCATGAGTGGCGACGCGGAGCCGGCCCCGGACGTCGAACACCTCGCCCGCGACTTCGCCGACATCGTGGCCCCCGAACTCGCCCGCCGACGCCGCGCGCGAGTCGAGCACCCAGGGGCACGGCTGCTCCGCCGGTTCCTGGGCGGGTACCTGCCCGCCGCCCAGCTGGCCCAAGAGCTCGGGGTCGACGGGGACGACGTCGGCGCCGTGATCCTGGTGTTCGGGACCGGGACCCAGCCCCTCGGCGCGGTAGCGCTGCGCGCGCTGTCCCGGTACGCGCGGATGAAGCCGCACACCTGGCTCGCGGGCGCCCTCGGCGCGCGGACCTACCTGCTGCACGTGGCACCGGAACTGTCCGAGGCCACGGTGGACCAACTGGTGCGGGAGACCTCGGCGGAGCTCGAGCGGGCGGCGCGGGCACCGGTGTGCGCTGCCGCCGGTTCGGCCGTGCACGGGCTCGCGTCCGCACTCCGGTCCCGCGAGGAGGCCGACCTGACGTTGCGCGTCCTCCAGGCGCGCGAGCGCCGCACCGGCTGCTTCAGCGCCCTGCGGCACGAGGTCCTCCTCGACGAGGTCGTGTCCTTCCTGCGGGCGCGCCCCGTCCTGACGCGCGGTCTGCTGGACGGGCTGAGCACGCACGATCGCCTGCACGGCACCGACTACCAGCGGACCCTGCGGGTGTACCTCGACTCGTTCGGCGACGTCCGGCGCGCGGCGGAGGTTCTGCACATCCACGCGAACTCGCTGCGGTACCGGCTCAAACGGCTGGCCGACCTGGCCCCGCTCGATCTGGACGATCCGGACGCCAGGCTGGCCGTGCGACTCGTTCTCGCCGCGATCCGGTCGCCCTGACTACCCGGCGTCCGCGAGCCGCGGCGGCTGATCCCGCAGCGATGCGCGCCGGACCTTGCCCGTCACCGTCTTGGGCAGATCGGGGACGTAGTCGACGATGCGCGGGTAGGCGTGCCGTCCGATCTCCCGGCGCACCAGGTCCTGGAGCTCGGCGGTGAGGGCCGCGGACGGGGTGGCCCCGGCGTCGAGGACCACCACTGCACGCACCACCGATCCGCGCCGCGGATCCGGGGCCGCGACCGCCGCCGCCTCGAGGACCGACGGGTGCGAGGTGAGCACCGACTCGATCTCACCGGGGCCGACGTTGTACCCGGCGGTGACGATGACGTCGTCGCCCCGTCCCACGAACCACCACCGGCCGTCCTTGTCGAGCCGGACGACATCCATGGTCCGGAACCACTCCCCGCCGACCAGGCGGGACTCCCACAGGTCGCGGGCGTTGGCGTAGCTGCTCGTCAGCTGGTAGGGCGGGCGCCGGAAGACGATCTCGCCCTGGCCGGGGCCCTCGACGAACTCCCCGTCCTCGCCGAGCAGGCGCGCCTCCCAGCCGGGGACGACACCGGCGAGCGAGCCGGGCACCGTCTCCCCGCCGTCGTCGGCGAGGTCGGCGAGCACCATGCCCAGTTCCGTCTGGCCGTATCCGTCGCGCAGCGGTGCCTCCGACAACCGCCGCCACCGCGCGGCCGTGTCCGCGTCCAGGGGCTCTCCCGCGCTCACCGCACAGCGCACCGAGGACGGGATGCCCCGCTCGGCCGCGGCGACGACCAGCCGGCGGTAGGCCGTGGGTACGGAGGTCAGGCAGGTGACCCCCTCGCGTTCCACGACGTCGAGCCAGGCATCCGGATCGAAGTCGCCGGTGTACACGACCCGGGCGACCCCGCGCACCATCGGGGCCGCACCGGTGGACAGCAGGCCGAACGACCACCCCGGGTCCGTGGTGGTGAACAGGAGGTCCCGCTCACCGGCCGTCACGCTGTGGTCGAACCAGGGCAGCAGCGAGATCACGCCCGCGTGCGGGATGACGCACCCCTTGGGCTCGCTGGTCGTCCCACTGGTGAACATGACGACCGCCGTCTCGTCCGCCGCGGTGCCGGCCATCGGCGTGACCGGGTGACCGGCGTCGAGCTCGGCGGCGAAGTCCCGGTCCCCCTCGAGCAGACCCGCCCCGTCGGCGCCGACGACGGTGAACACCTGGATGTCGCGCCGCAGCAGCGGCCGGGCGGCCTCCAGGACCTGCCGCCAGCGCTGGTCGACGACGACGGCCTCGACTCCGGCGGCGTTGAGCCGCTGCGCGATGGCGTCGTGCCCGAACCCGCAGAAGAGCGGGACGTAGACCATCCCGGCGTGCCACGCGCCCAGCGCGGCGATCCAGGCCTCGACCTGGCGGGTGAGGATCGCGCCCACCTTCGCCCCGCGGCGCAGCCCCGCGGCGACGAAGGCATCGGCGGCCCGGCTCGCCTGGCCGAAGAGGTCGCGGTAGGTGTGGCGCTGTGCGCTGCCGTCCGGGTGGCACACGACCAGTGCGAGCCGGTCGGCGTCGGCGGCCCAGCGTCCACAGCACTCGTGGGCGAGGTTGAAGCCCCGTTCCGGGTCCTGGTCGAGCGTGCCCAGGACGCGCTTCCACTCGTGCGCGGCAGAGCTGCCGGACTGTCCCATGTGTACTCCTCCTCAGGACCGGGTGACCGCTTCGCCACCACGGATCAGCGGACGGCCGTTCTGGTCGGCGGCCAAATCGGCCACGATCCCCGCGCCGTCCGCCGCACGGACCGAGCCGCGGACGACGATTTCCTCTTCCGGCACGCCGAAACCGCGGAACTGCACCGCGATCCGGCGCAGGGCACGGGGATCACCACCGGCCGCCGTCATCACCGCGCGAGCAGCGATGCCCATCGTGTACAGGCCGTGCAGGATGTTGCCGGGCAGGCCCACTCCGCGCGCGTACTCCTCGTCGACGTGGATGGGGTTGAAGTCCTCCGACGCCCCCGCGTACCGGTGCGGCAGGTACCGGTCCGGGGTCACGGTGAGCTCGAAGGTTTCGCCTCGTTTCACGTGCCCGCTCCCCGTCATGCCGAGGTGACCCGGGGACGGTCGACCGCGACGCCCGCTTCGATCAGCTCCGCGATCTCCCGCTCGGCGAAGCCCCAGTCGGCCAGCGCGGTCCTGGTGTGCTCACCGGGGGAACAGGGCGGTGACTGGATCGAGCCCGGTGTGCGGTCGAAGCGCGGGACGGGAGCGGGCTGACGCATGCCGAACTCGGTCACGTAGGTGCCCCGCGCCTTGAGGTGCGGGTGCGCCATGGCCTCGTCCACGGTGAGCACCGGCGCGAAGCAGACGTCGGTGCCCTCGAACACCTCCACCCAGTGATCGCGGGTCGCGGAGGCGAAGATCTCGGTGAGCCGGACCCGCAGGGCGGGCCAGCGGGACCGGTCGTCCTGCGGCCACTCGCCGGGGTCCAGGCCCAGCCGGTCCAGGAGGAGGGCGTAGAACTGCGGTTCGATCGAGCCGATCGTGATGTACCGGCCGTCGGCGGTGGCGTAGGAGTCGTAGTACGGCGCGCCCCCGTCGAGGAAGTTGTCCTCCCGGTTGCCGTTCCACACGCCCATGTTCATGAACCCGACGATGCTGGCGAACAGCGCCGCGGTGCCGTCGACCATCGCGGCGTCGATCACCTGGCCCCGGTTGGACCCGGCGCGCTCGAGCAGGGCCGCCAGCACACCGACGACCATGACCATGCCGCCGCCGCCGAAGTCGCCGACGAGGTTCAGCACGGGCGGGGGCGGTGCGTCCCGGCGCCCGATCGCCGCCAGCGGACCGGCCAGCGCGACGTAGTTGATGTCGTGCCCGGCGGCGGTGGCCAGCGGCCCGGTCTGGCCCCAGCCCGTCATCCGCCCGTAGATCAGCCGTGGGTTGCGTTCCAGCACCGGCCCCGGCCCGATCCCGAGCCGTTCGGCCACGCCCGGGCGGAACGGGTCGAGCAGGACGTCGGCACGGTCGAGCAGGCGCAGGACGGTCTCCTGGCCGCGACGCGCCTTGAGGTCCAGGGCGATCGACCGGCGCCCGCGCAGCAGCAGGTCCAGCTCGTGCCGCTGGTGCTCGCCGAGGTCGCCGCCGAGGGGCCGGTCGATCCGCACGACCTCGGCACCGAGGTCGGACATCATCATCGCGGCGAACGGGGCGGGCCCGATGCCGCCGAGCTCGACGACCCGCACACCACTCAGGGGTCCGGACATGTCACCTCCGCATGACTGGGACTGTTTCGGATTTCGGCGTGCGGCTCGGCCGCTTCCGGGATCACGCCTGGCCGTCGGTGCCGCGGACGATCATCGTCCACCGCCCGTCGGCGACGGTCTCACCGAACTGGTTCGCCGAATGGGACGAGAACACGAAGAACTCGAGGTCCCCCTTCGCGTGGACGTCCGCGACCGCGGCACTGGTCGTGATGACGTCGCCGTGGCAGACGGGCGCTCCGAACTCGAACTCCTGCCCGCCGTGGAGCATGCGCGCGTAGTCGATGCCCACGTCGGGGTGCCGGACCGCCGGCCCCATCCACTTGCAGAACACCACCGCGAACATCGGGGGCGCCACGACGTCGCGGAAACCCATCGACCGGGCGACCTCGCGGTCGAAGTAGCAGGCTTCGCCGTGTCCGAGCGCGGTGGCGAACTCCCGGATCTTTTCGATCCCGACCTCGTAGGTCCACGGTCGGAAGGTGCGCCCGGTCAGGTTCCGCTCGGTCATGTCAGCGCAGCCTCAGCACGCTCTTGCCGACGGTCTTGCGCGCCTCGAGGTCCTTCAGCGCCTGCGCGCCGTCTTCCAGCGCGTAGGTCGCGCCGACGAGCGGACGGACGTGGCCCGCCTGGGCGAGCTCGTTCAGCTTCCCGCCGACGCGGCGGATCAACGCGGGGTCGTGCGGCACGTAGTGTCCCCACGCGACGCCGACGGCGTCGATGTTGCGGAGCAGCAACCGGTTCGCCGCGATCTGCGGGATCCGCCCCTCGGCGAACCCGATGACGAGGATGCGGCCCTGTGGCCGGATCAGGCGCAGGCTGGCGTCGAAGCGGTCGCCGCCGACCGGGTCGTACACGAGATCGACGCCTTCGCCGGCGGTGCGCTCGCCGACCTCGTCGATCCAGTCGCCGACGAGGACGACCTCCTCCGCCCCGGCTTCCCGGGCGATGCCGGCCTTGCCCTCGTCGCTGACGACCGCCAGGACGCGAGCGCCGAGCCCGCGGGCGATCTGCACCGCCGCGGTGCCCACACCCCCGGCCGCTCCGTGCACCAGCACCGTCTCGCCGGCACGAAGCCGGCCGCGCTCGGCGAGTCCGAAGTAGGCGGTCTGGTAGTTGACCATCAGACCGACGGCCTCGTCGAAGCCCATGGTGCCCGGGACCGGCACGACGTGCTGCGCGGGCACCGCCACCGTCTCGGCGTAGCCGCCGCCGTGGCCGGTGAACGCGATGACCCGGTCACCGGGCGCGACACCGGCTCCGGCGGGGGCCGACCGCACGATCCCGGCGACCTCCAGCCCGGGCGCGAAGGGCGGCTCGGGCTTGACCTGGTACCGCCCGTGGGTCAGGAGCAGGTCGGGGAACGTCACGCCCGCCGTGTGGACGTCGATGACGACGTCGTCCGGTGCGGGCGAGAGGCTGAGCGATCCGATCCTGAGCGCATCGGGCCCCGTCGGCTCGCTGACGATCAGCGAACGGACATCCTCGCCTCTCATCGGTGTTCTCCTCACTGGGATTTCCGGGCGTTCCTGCAGATCCTGCCCGGGCGCGCGGCACCGTGTCTTCGTCCGAAGACCAAAGAGACCGGCGGGTGGTCTTGGTGGATCGTCAAAACCGGACGGCCAGGTGCGCGCGGAACCGCCGGAACGGATCGGCGGCTGTTCTTCGGGCACCCAGTGACCCGCGCAGTGACTCGGCTCCAGCCGGCCGCCCCGCCCAGGGCCAGAACGGGGATCGTGACGCGGTACTCGCGTGGGACGGTGCGCGTCGCGCGGTGACCGGCTGTCGCTGTCACAGGGTGAACGTGGCGCGGAACGCCGTGACCGCCTCGCCGGTGATCGAAACCGTCAGGTCGCCCTCCGGGGACCTCGTGACGCACACCCGCACCCGCCCGGGCCGCCCCATGGCCTCCCCCTGCCGGCCGGTGAAGGTGAACCGTCCATCGTGGACCGGCGCGATCCCGTGCCGCACCAGGTAGGCGCCCAGCGGGCCGTGCCCGTTGCCGGTCACCGGGTCCTCGTCGATCCCGATCGCCGGCGCGAACATCCGCGACCAGGTCAGGGCATCGGGCGACGCGCCGTCCAGCGTGAAGACGAAGTACCCGTTGCACCCCGTCTCGCGGCTCAGCGACACCAGCGCCTCCCGGTCCGGACGCAGTCCGTCGACCGTGGCGCGATCGCGCAGCCCGACGAGCACCTTGCCGTGCCCGGTCGAGACGATCTGCACCGGCCCGTCCCCGGCCAGGTCGCCGCGGGCCACGCCCAGCGCGCGCAGCAACCGGTCCAGCCGCGGGCCCTCCAGTTCCGGCCCGAACCCGGCGGCGCCCTGGTGCATCCGAATCGCGATCCGGTCGCCGTCCCGCACCACGTCGACCGGCTGCCGCAGGCCGCCGCCTGTCTTCTGCACCAGCGAGCCGGCGGGCAACCCGTACTCGACCGCTCGGGCGAAGTGCGCGGCGATCGTCGCGTGCCCGCACGTGGGCACTTCCGCGGCCGGTGTGAAGAACCGCACCCGGACGTCGTGATCCGCCGAGTCCGCGGGCAGCACGAACGCGGTCTCGGAGTTGTTCAGCTCCCGCGCCACCGCGAGCATCTGCGCGTCCGTCATCCCCTCGGCGTCGAGCACCACCCCCGCCGGGTTGCCGGTGAACGCGGTGGTGGTGAAGGAGTCGACCTGGTACAGCACCCTCACGGCGCCACCACCAGCGCCACCGCGTCCGCCGCGACGCGGTAGCCGTGGTGCAGGCCGGCCACCTGCACCACGGCGCGAGCGGGGCGGTGCGCGCCGAGCACCCGGGCGTATGCGGCGTCGGCTTCGTCCCAGTCTGCGATGTCCGCCACGAACAGGGTCATGCGGGCGATGCTCGCGGCGGTCCCGCCGGCCTCCCGCACGATCGCCACGACGTTGCCCACCGCCCGCGCCACCTGCTCGGCCACCGGCGCGCCGGGCGGGATCCCGGCCGGAAGCTGCGCGGACACCCAGATGGTCCCGCCGTCGGCGACGACGGCCTGCGCGTAGTGGCCGAACGGCCGCGGCGCCGCGGCCGTGACCACCGGGCGCAGGGACGTCACGACCCCGCCTCCGCCAGCTCGCGCACCAGCTGCACGAGCGTCCGCACGCCCGCGCCGGTGCCGCCCCGCGGCGTGTAGCCGTAGGGCTCGCCCTCGTGGAAGGCGGGGCCGGCGATGTCGAGGTGCGCCCACGGCGTGCCGTCCGGCACGAACTCCTTCAGGAACAACCCCGCCACCAAGCCACCGCCCAAGCGCTCCCCCACGTTCGCGATGTCGGCGACCGGTGAGTTCAGGCTGGGGCGCAGGTCCGCGGGCAGCGGCAGGGGCCACGCCTGCTCACCGGCGCGGCGGGCGGCGGCAGCGACCCGGCCGCCGAATTCCTCGCTGGGCGACATCACGCCGAACATCCGGTTGCCCAGCGCCATGCGCATCGCGAACGTCAGGGTCGCGACGTCGACGATCACGTCCGGCTCGTCCTCCGCGGCGCGAGCGATCGCGTCGGCGAGGACGATCCGCCCCTCGGCGTCGGTGTTGAGCACTTCGACGGTGCGGCCGTCGTACATGCGGAGCACGTCGCCGGGGCGGGTGGCCGATCCGGACGGCATGTTCTCCGCGAGGGCGAGCCAGCCGCTCACCCGCACGGGCACCTCGAGCCGCGCGGCCGCGACCACGGCGGCGAACACGGCGGCGGCACCCGACATGTCGCGTTTCATGATCTCGTTCGACCCGACGGGCTTGAGCGACAGCCCGCCGGAGTCGTAGGTGATGCCCTTCCCGATCAAAGCGATGGTCCTCGCCGCATCCGGGTGCGCGTAGGAGATCCGCACCAGCCGGGGCGGCCGGACCGAACCCTGCCCGACACCGAGCAGACCACCGAAGCCCGCCGCCGCAAGCGCTTTCTCGTCGAGGACCTCGACCGCCAGCCCGTGTCCGGCGCCCACCGCCTCGACCTCCGCGGCGAAGACCTCGGGGTAGAGGTCGTTGGCAGGCGTGTTGACCAGATCGCGCGCGCGGTTCACCTCCTGCGCGAGGACCACCGCGCGCCGTACCGCGGCATCGGCCGCCGCTTGTTCCACGCTGGTGAGCACGCCCAATTCGGCCGTCGCGGGCTGTCGCGCACTGCGGTAGGCGTCGAACGAGTACTGGCCGAGCACCGCGCCCAGCGTCACGGCCTCCACCGCGTCCGGGGTGCGCGCCGGCAGAGCCAGCACCACGCTCGTGACGCCGGCCAGGGCCCGCGCCGCCACGCCGGCGGCTTGCCGGAGGGCGTCCGGCCCGTACTCGCCGTCGCGGTCCGGCTCACCGAGGCCGACGAGCAGGACGGACCCGGCGTCGAACCCCGGCGGCGCGGGCAGCCTGAGAGTCTCGCCGGCCGCTCCGGTCATCCCCCACGCGGTCGCGGTCGCGATCAGCGGCGTGGCGTCGGCCGGAGCGGCGAGTCCGGCCGGTCCCCGCCCGGCCCCGATCACCACCACGTCGGAGTGCCGCCCGGCGGTCAGGGCGGTCACCTGTGTTGTCGTTGTGCTCACTCGAACCTCCGCCACCACGGTGCCGGAGGTGTCACGTAAGGACAAGTGAGGGTTTTTACAAGATCCTTAAGCGGCACTGAAGTGTTGTGTCCTCGCCAGGGTCGCCAGAGGCTAGCGTGTGCCTGACAAAGATCTCGATGTTGGCGGGGATGCTGCCGGCTGTGTCGCGGTTTGTGTTGTCGTGGATGGGCAGTGGGCGTTGATCGAGGACTTGTTGCCGGTGCGGACTGGGCTGGTGGCGGTCGTCCGCTGGTGACGTTGGTCGGCCCTGGGCAGGCCGGGGCGGCTCACGCGGTGGCCGCCCACCGGCATTCGACCCGATCGATTACCGCGACCGCTACGACGAACTCGCCACCGCCCACCGCTCAGCAGTAGCACTCCACGCCGTGATCACCTGGACCAGAGCTTTGTCAGACACGGGCTAACCGTTGCCGAGTTCGCCTTCGAACCAGGGCGGTCGCGAAACCACGAATTCGAGTCCTCGCTTTCCGCGCCGCAAGGTGTGCGACGGTGGCTCCCCGTACCGCTCCTGATACGCGGCCCCGAACCGGCCGAGGTGGCCGAAACCCCAGCGGAGCGCCACCGCGGACACGGTGAGGACATCGGGGTCCCCGTTGATCAGGTCGTCTCGTGCGCGGGCGAGCCTGACCTGCCGAAGGTACGCCATCGGCGGGATGCCGAACTCCCGGACGAACGCCTTCTCGAGCGCTCGCAGGCTGATACAGGCGATCCTCGCGATGTCAGCCGCGCTGCCGACCTGCATCGGGTCGTCTTCGATCACGTCGACGACCCGCTGTATGGCGGAGGGCAGGCGCAAGCCCCGGTCTTCGTCGAGCTTGTCCGAGTAGTTGTGCGGTTGCGACATGAGCAGCGCCGACCGCACCAGTTGTCCCAGGTGCGATGCCATGACCGGATGCTGCTGGGCGAGCTGGCTCGGCTGTCCGACGTCGTCTTGCAGGAGTCGCAGCACGCGGGCGAAGTCGGCGCCTCGTCCCTTGGTGAGGTCCAGTTTGTCGCCGAACTCGATCGGCTCGACAACCCTCCTGCCGAGGATGGCAGACAGATCGTCCTCCAGATCGGCGCGGTCGATCCGCATCGCCATCAACGTGCTGTCGTCGGTCCAGCGTTCGAACCGCCACGGCGCGCTCGGCGACAGGACAGCAGCAGTGGTACGGGAAACGGATGCGGACCGGCGGCCCGAAACGACGTCGACGGATCCCGATGGCGCGTAGCAGAACACGTAGAACGACGGCGGCGGAACTTCCAGCCGGACGTCGGAATTGAAGTTGCTGTACCCGATCCTGAGCCGCTCGGCGTTCAGCACCCGCATGCTGAATCCGAATCGGCCTCGTTCGACCGCCGTCATGTGGTGGGGTGCGTACACGCTGGTGAGGAAACCGCGGGCCTCATCGAGGTCGTCGGTGCGCAGGAGGCCTCCCGAAGTGGCTCGTTGCCCCTTCGCGATCTGTTTCGCGAGCGCGTAGGCCTCAGACGCGTGCCTCGACGTCATCGTCGAGTACCTCCCACTCGGCTTTCGGGTGGCACAGCAAGGATGGTCGGTGATCACCCTTCGGCAACATGGTAGTGCTTCGCACTCCGGTCGACAGTCCGGAAAACGAACCGCATCAGCCGGAGTTCGACCGGGACCCCAAGCCGGCGGTTCAGGTCAGCGGGCTCACAGGCCGATTCTGCACCGCGAGGACGGTGAGGCCGGGCCGGGCAAGCTGCACCGCCGTCCCCGGCCCGGTGAGCAGCCGGACAGACCGGTACCCGAGGTCAGCGACGATCGCGCCGGCAGCGCCGTCGTCGGCGGTCGTCCAGGTGTGCCCGTCGAGCGCGCCGAGCACCCGCGCTCCCGGCCTGCGCAGGTAGACCAGCACACCACCCTCCTGGGCGATGACGGCCGCCGACTCCGCGATACGGCGAGCGCAATCACAGCGCGTAGTCTTGAAGATGTCGCCGGTGACGCACTCGGCGTGCACCGCCACGAGCGGCACACTCGTCCGCGGACGTCCGACCAGCGCGACGTGCTCGGCGCCGGTGACCTCGTCGCGGTATCCGACGGCGTCGAGCTGCCCGTGCACGGTCGGCAACCGAGCGTTGGTGACGCGGGTGACGCGTCCTCGCTCCCCGTCGCCGAAGCGCAACCGGTGCTCGACGAGCTCCGGTATGTGAATGACAGGCAGGTCGTGCCGGGCCGCGAGCAGGGCCGCGTCCTCGTCGCCGGCCGTGCCCACGCCGTCGCCGACCAGCCGGGAGGTCAGCGCCACTGGCGGAAGCCCAGCGAGGCGGCACAGGTCCACGCCTGCCTCGGCGTGCTCGGGCCGTCCGACGACACCATTGGCATGGACCCTCAGCGGCAGCAGATGACCGGGCCGTATGAGGTCGGCGGGGCCGCTGGCCGGATCGGCGAGCACCCGCGCGGTGCGTGCGCGGTCGGTCGCGCTGATACCGGTGGTGATGCCGTGTGCCGCGTCGACCGAGACGGTATACAGAGGACTTCGTGGATCCTGGTTGTCATGGACCATCGGGGGCAGGCCGAGTGCGCCGGCGCGCTCCGCCGGAAGGGGTGCGCAGAGAACCCCCGACGTGTGGCGGACCGTCCATGCGGTCCACCGCGGCTCGGCCAGTGCCGCGGGGAGGACGACGTCGTACTCGGTGCCGCCACCCACGAGAACCGGGCGTCCGGCGCGCAATGCGGCCACGGCGTTGGCTACTCGGTCGTCCGTGAAAAGGGGGGCCGGCTGGGCGGACATCAGGACGCCAACGTGGACAGCGCGTGCAGCCGGCTGCCGTGGAAGACCAGCGGGGCGACCTTGTCGTGTGGCTGCATGCCCTCGACGCGGAGCAGCACCAGGTCGTGGTCCCCCGCGCTGACGACCCTGTCGATCGAGCAGTCCAGCCAGGCGGCCGCGCCGTGCAGGAGCACCGCACCCTCGCCGGTCGTGGTGTAGCCGATGCCGGCGAACCGGTCCCCCGTCTTCGAGGCGATCTGCCGGCAGGCCCGGTCGTGCGTCGTCCCGAGCACCGACAGCCCGAGCCGGGGCCGGTCGGCCAGAAGCGGCCAGGTCGTGGAGGTGTGCTGCACGCACACCGACACCAGCGGCGGGTTCATCGAGACCGCGACGAACGAACTCGCGACGATGCCGACCGGAGCGGCGTCGCGCAGCGCGCACACGGCCACCACCCCGCTGGGAAAGGTGCCGTAGACCTGCCGCAGCGGGCCGGTCTCGTCTGGATCGGGAACGATCAACGCGGGCCTCCTGTCACGGCCGCGGGGTTCAGTCTCAGGAGTGACCGTGGCACGGCACTGTGCACCGACGGTCTCGACCGATGGCATTGTTTTCTCCTCGTCAGCGGTTCAGCGGGTTCGGCGTTCCCCGGCCTACGCCGCTGCCAGGAACTCACGGATCAGAGCACCGAGCCGGGCCGGCACCTCGAACTGGAGCAGGTGCCCGCAATCCGCGAACAGGTGCAGGTCCGCGTGCGGAAGGTGCTCGGCCAGGAAGAGCCCCGCGGCGGGCGAGATCGTCCCGTCGTCCTTCCCGTGCACCGCCAGGACCGCGTGCGGTATGCCGGCGAGCACCGGCTCGTCGTAGACCGGTGCGGGCTCGCCGGCCGCCATGGCGGCCTCGAACGACCGCCGCACCTCCGGCCTGATCGCGACCGCGAAACGCTCCCTCACGTAGTCGTCGATGCCGCCGCCTCGGGACAGCTGGGCGGTCACGAGCGCGTGCATCGCCTCCTCGCTCGGGCTCTCGTAGAACGCGGTGAGCGTGCCCAGCTTGGCCTTGACCGGTGTCCCACCCGCGCCCATCAGGACGATCCGCCCGAGCCGCTCGGGTGCGTGCACGGCCAGTTCGAGCGCCACGCGGGCGCCGTAGGAGTGTCCGGCCACGTGAACCCGGTCCAGTCCGAGCTCGTCCAGCAACCGGAGCACCGCGTCGACGCGCCGCCGGAACCACGGCCCCGGGCCCGGGGGCAGGGTTTCCGGATGGCTGCTGCGGCCGAATCCCACCAGATCGGGCATGATGCACCGGTACGTCGCGATGCCGGGCAGGAGCGGCCGGAAGCTCAGCGCTCCGGTCGCGCCCGGTCCGGTCCCGTGCAGGAGCAGCAGCGGTTCGCCACCGGGGTCTCCCGCCGTCGCGACGTGCGTCGTGTCCGCGCCGGTGGCCAGGTCTTCCGTCCGCACGGGAGCGAGCTCCGCAGATCGCATGATCGGCGCTACCTCTTCCCCAGGGTCCGGTGGAACAACTCGAGCGTGCGGTCCCACGAAACGGACGCCGCGTGCTGCTGGTAGGCGGGCAGCTGCGGGAACATGAAGCCGTGATCGGCACCGTCGAAGATCTCGACAGTCGCTTTCACCGGGGGCCTGCCCAGCTCGTCCCGGAGCGGCTTGTTCAGCTCGAGCGGGGAGAGCCTGTCGGCCGCGCCGAGTCCGACGAACAGCTCGGCGGAGATCTTCCCGACGCTCCGATGGGGCGAATCCGGGTCATCGGTGACGCAGTTCGACGGGTGCAGCGCCGAGCCTGCCGCGTATCCCGCGGGGTCGGCGGCGAGCAACCGCAGCGTGAAGCGCGCACCCATGCAGAACCCCATGGCGGCTTTGGCGTTCATGTCGGCTGCAGGGTCCTTCGCGATGACCTCCAGCATCGCGGCCGTGTCGGCGAGCACCATGTCGTCACTGAGCGAGGTGACCGCCGCCATCAGGCGATCGAATTCCGGTGATCCCGGCCCTTGACCGATACCGGCCAGGTCGAAGGAAATCCGATGGCCGAGCCGGTGGTAGAGATCCGGCAGAACGGCGTAATAGCCGGATTCCGCCAATTGGCGGCTGACGTCGTGGATGTCCTCGCGCAGCCCCGGCCCGTCGTGGTAAACGATGACCACCGGAAACGGGCCACTGTCGTCGGGATGGCGAACCGTGACCGTCATCGGCCCGTCATCGGTCGGCACGACTTCTTCCTTTTCCACCAATTCTCTCACCTGGTCGTTTCTCGTGGTCGCGCCGTGGTCACCGCGAAGCCGATGATCCACTCGGGGACCGGTTGGTAGAACGAAGACTCGGTCCGGTAAGGACCTGCGGTTTGCAGCGCGGCGTGGGCCGCGATCCACGAACGCACTTCGTGGATCGAACTGCCGCCCTGTTTGCCGAGCCACTCGACGCTCATCGCGTCGAACCAGGGCAGGTCGCCCTTCTCGAACTGCCGGAGGATCTGCTCGTCGAGATCAGGGTTCAGTGGCAGCAGCGGGGACTCACCGCGCGCGAAGGCCTGGCCGGCCTGGAACACCGCCTCCTCGCGCGCCTCCTGCTCAGCCGGCGTCCGGCGTTTGTCCACGATGTACGCGACATCTTCCGGTGGCGACTGGCGCAGCCGCGGGACCGGCACATCGTGTGACAAGCCGCCCGAGCCGACGAGCAGGACCTTCTGATCCAGGTTCCGGACGAACTCGCCCACCGCCGCGCCGAGGCGCCTGATCCGGCGCAGAGGTCCCAGCGGCTCGGCGACCGAGTTGATGAAGACAGGGATCACGGGTTTGGCCGCGCTCGAGCCGAACAAATTTTCCAGCGGCTGGGCGATGCCGTGATCGACGACCATCTTCTCCGACATGGCCACGTCGAGATCCGCCGCCAGCAGGTGGACGACCAGATCGTCGGCGAGTGCCTGTGGCACGTCGAGCTCACCGGGACTGGTGTTGTAGTCACCGATGGCCGTAGCCGACAACCCGACGCAGAACGGTGGCATGAGTTCATACCGGAAGCCCTGGTAGTGGTCAGGGCCGAAGATGACGACGAGGTCCGGGTCGAAGGCTTCCACGAACTGCCTGGCGTCGCGGAGAGCGCCGTCGACCCGCTGCACGACCGACTCGCCCGGGTCGCCCGACCCCAGCAACGGCGTGTGCGACATGCAGCACAAGGCCAGCTCGGACGTCACGACTACACCTTCAGGGAGCGCAGAGCCGGCACCACGTGCTCGCCGAACAACTGGTAGGAGCGCATCGTCTGCTCCTTGGTGAGGGTGCCGAACGACCCCCAGTTGAGGAAGTTCCCGCAGCCGATGTGCTCCATCTGGCTCACGATCTGGTCGCGGACGGTCTCCGGCCTCCCCACGCAGATCGCCCCGATGTCGATGAGAGCGTCGAACGACACGTCCTCCCCGGCGAAGGGGCGGAAGAAGGACTGGTAGTGCTCGTAGCCGGCGGGCACGTTGTCGAGATCGTGGAACACAGCCGCTTCCTTGAACGCCGCGAACAGCGCGTCGAAGGCGGGCTCGGCGAGATCGCGCGCCTCCTGTTCGGAGTCCGCGATGAACACGTTGCGGCACACGCCCATGTCAGTGGGTTCGGCTTCGCGGCCGGCTTCCGCAGCCGCCTTCTTGTACTGCTCGAAAATCGTCCGCATGTTGTCGGTCGGTGAGAAGACCGAAGTGAACCGGAAGCCCTGCCGGGCCGCCCAGCTCACTGTCTGCGGGCTCAGTGCCGTGACCCAGATCGGCAGCTCGGACCGCAAGGGCCGAGGCCAGAGACTCACGTTGTCGTAGTTGTAGAACTCGCCCTTGAAGGTGAAGGTGTGTTCCTTCCAAGCGGACTGGATGAGCGCGACGGACTCCTCGAACCGGGCGCGCGTCTCCTCCATCTTGACGCCTTCGCGAATGAACTCGGGCTCGTCCACTCCACGTCCCAGGCCGACCTCGAGCCGGCCGCCGGTGAGGTAGTCGAGCATCGCGCCCTCTTCGGCAAGCCGGCGCGGGTTGTGGAACGCGGTGATGTTCGCCATCACCCCGATGTTCATCCGGCTGGTCCGCTGGGCCAGGGTCGCCACGAGCAGGTTGGGCGAGGGGCTGATGCTGTACGGCGTGAAGTGGTGCTCGGAGAAGAAGACCCCATCGAACCCCAGGTCCTCGGCGGCGACCCACGATTCCAGCTTCCAGTCGTAGAGATCCTTGCACAACCGCGGGTCGAACTTCGCGGGGTCGGGATCGTACGGGTAGCTGAAAATCTCAAAGAGCCAGGACTTGACCACTTGATTCTCCGTCCACTCTGACATTCGGCCGGTGTCCGCGTCACGGTTCACGACCGGATCCGGTGCCGATGACGTTAGGGCGGAGTGCCACGGTCCGACGAGCCGTTCTTCGCTCGAGTCTGTCCACTTTTCGCACCGGTCGCGGGCGAAGACGCGGTAGCGACGGCGCGCTACCGGAAGGTGAGGACGATCATCCCCGATCGGGTATCAGCGCAGGCCCAAGGCGACCCGGGCATCGCCCTCGGCACCGGGGCGCGGGAATTACAATTCATCCAAGTCGATGCCGAAGCCCGAGCCATCGTCGTAAGGGACTGCGTTCCAGACTGACTTGGCGGCTTTCCAAATGGCTCTGACCACTGACCAGTCCACGTCGGAGCCGGTCAGAGTGAGAGTCACCACCGCGTTCGCCGACCTGATCCGGCCGGATGGTTCTGCATCAGCGACCTCGGCGATCATCGCCGCCGCCAAGGGTGACTGCGCATGGATCTCGATGTGGCAGCCGCTGGTACCGACGGGCTCGTCAGCCCGGTCGAGTATCGCCGACACCCAGGAGTCGCCAGGCTCACGAGCACCCGGCCGAAGGTCAGCCCCCTGCTCGCGAGCCGCTGCCACCAAGGCGTCAAGCCCTCCGGCAGCGTCACTTTCACCAAATGCACAGTAGAGCCTTACCGCATGAGCCATGCCCACCCTCCGCCTCCCGGCCACTGGCAACAATTCGTACACCGAACGCCAGTGGTCCACTCTTTCCACGTCACTGTGGTCGGTCAGCCGCGGTTGCACCATGGCGGCCAGGGCGAGGAGATGCTTCAGCCGCATCAACCGGCGTATCGCGGCACGATCCAGATTTCGCCACACCGGCCCCAGCCGCTTCGCCTCGGCGATACGTTCGTCCGTTATCTCCGCCGAAATCAGCCGGAACAACCGGTCCGCGCCGAACGGTGACTCAGGCGCCGGCACGATGCCGAAGCCGTCGAGCGTCCGCGACAACGCGACTCGCCGGACGAGCACCTCGAAGGGATCGGCGAGCCGGTGAGCTTCCGTGTAGGTGAGGATCCCGTCCAGATTGCGGAGGTACCAGTCCAACTCGACCCCCGCCAGGGACCGCCGGTCAGCGGACAGAGACCGGTTCAGCTCCGCCCTGAACTCCGCCAGCACCGTCTGCACCAGACCGGACCAATGGTTCACACCCTTGTCCGCACCGGGCCGGCCACCCGATTCCCACCAGTCAAGCGCGGGCCGGATGCGACCGTGCCCGATCCCGTCCATCGGCGGATACCTCCACAGCACCAAGGGCGTGCTCACCGCCGCTCGTCTGGCGGAGAAGTGCGAGCGCCTCTTCGGAGGGAGAACCGGCCGGCGTCGTGCACACGATGAGCACCTGGTCGGGCGAACGGGCGATCGACAGCGTCTGCTGGGTCACCCTCACCGCGCCGACGACGGGGTGGTGCAGGTCGTAGGACGCGGCGTCGCAGGGTGCCACGCGGTGGTCACGCCAGAGCTCCACGAACTGCGGGCTCCGCATGGTCAGTTCGCCGATCAGCTCCGCGAGCAGCGGGTCCTGCGGGTGCTTGCCGGCGGTGATCCGCAGGTTGCCGACCACCGCGCTGGCCTTGCGCCTCCAGTCGGTGTACAGCTCCCGGCAGTGCGGGTCGAGGAACAGCATCCGGGTCATGTTCGGCCGTCGCGCCGGGTCGTCCGGGCTGTCGAAGGCCAGGTGGCCGGCCAGCAGGCTGTGCCCGAGAGCGTTCCACGCCAGCACGTCCGTGCGCCTGCCGAGCACCAGCGCCGGGACGCCGTCCACGGCGCGCAGCAGGTCCCGCGTCTCATCAGCGAGCTTCTCGGGCCGGGGACGGCGTGCTCGCGGGGCGCGGCGGGCGGCCTCGGCGAGCCGGACGAGGTGCTCGCGCTCGTGGTCGTCGAGCCCCAGGGCGGAAGCGATCGCCTCGAGCACTTCGGCCGAGGCCCCGCGGGACAGGCCCTGCTCCAACCTGGTGTAGTACGACACGCTGACCCCCGCCAGCCGCGCCAGTTCCTCACGCCGCAACCCGGCCACCCGCCTGCGGGGTCCGACGTCGCGCAGACCGACGTCCTCCGGTCGCAGCAGCGCCCGCCGGGCCTGCAGGAAATCGCCGAGTGGGCCGGGTCCGTCCATGCACCCAGTATCCAGCGCACGGCCGGTCCCAGCCACACCCTGCGAGGGGTAGGACAACGCGGGAGTGGTCCGCACCCGCCCGCGTTCCCAGACTCGGCGTCATGGAGCACAACCCCGAACAGATCGCGCTCGGCGAGGTCACCGTCACCCGCATCAAGGAGTTCTACGGTCCGGGCGAGATGAGCCCGGACCAATTCTTCCCGGACAGTCCGGACGGCGCGTGGGACGAGCACCGCGACTGGCTGGTGCCCGACTTCTGGGACCCCGAAACCGGCCAGTGCCGGTCGGCGATCCAGTCCTGGCTGCTGCGCAGCGAGGGGCGCACGATCCTCGTCGACACCGGTGTGGGCAACCACAAGGACCGGCCGTACGCCCCGGTCTGGAGCCGCCTGGACACGAGTTACCTCGACAACCTCGCCGCCGCCGGAGTGCGGCCCGAGGACGTCGACCTGGTCATCAACACCCATCTGCACATCGACCACGTGGGCTGGAACACCCGGCTCGACGGCCGGGTCTGGGTACCGACCTTCCCCAACGCCACATACCTGATGCCGAAGCGGGACTTCGACTTCTGGAATCCCGCCAACGACAACGAAACCGTGTTCGGCCGGGGGAACCAGAACGTCTTCGAGGACAGCGTCACGCCGGTCCACGAAGCCGGCCTGACCCGGCTGTGGGACGGCTCCTACCGGATCGACAAGAACCTCAGGCTCGACCTCGCTCCCGGGCACACCCCCGGCTCGTCCGTGCTCGTTCTGGAGTCCGGCGGCGACCGGGCCCTGTTCGTCGGGGATCTGGTGCACACCCCGCTGCAGATTCCGGAGCCGGACACCAACTCCTGCTTCTGCGAGGACCCGGCCGAATCCCGGGCCACCCGGCACAAGCTGCTCGGCCACGCCGCCGAGACCAACGCGCTCGTGTTCCCCGCGCACTTCGCCGGCGCGGGCGCCGCCGAGGTCGAGCGCGACGGATCGAAGTTCGCGATCAAGGAGTGGGCGGCCTTCTCCCGCATCCGCTGACTCGCCTGGAAAGGAAGCGTTTTCCATGACCTGCAACGCCCATCTCGTGGTCGAAACCCCGGCGGGCGCCGTGCGCGGCGTCCGCGACGACTCCGGTGAGTTCTACCGTGCCATCCCCTACGCGGCAGCACCGATCGGCGCCCACCGGTTCGCCGCGCCCGAGCCACACCCGGGCTGGCCGGGCGTCCGCGACGGCACGCGGCCCTCGCCCACAGCGCCCCAGCCCGCCCGCGACTTCGGCGAGCTCGACATGACCCCGTACTTCGGGCCGGGCTGGATCCGGGGCGAGGAGTACCTGACCGTCGACGTCCGCACACCCGCCGCGGACGGTGGCAAGCGACCCGTCCTGGTCTTCGTGCACGGCGGCGGATTCGTCACCGGCTCGACCCGCGCCGCGCTCTACGACGGCCGCGCGTTCGCCCGCGACGGCATCGTCCTCGTGACGGTGAACTACCGCCTCGGCATCCCCGGGTTCCTCGACCTGGAAGGCGCGCCGGCCAACCGCGGCCTGCTCGACGTGCTCGCCGCGCTCGGCTGGGTGCACGCCACCATCGCGGCATTCGGTGGTGACCCGGACAACGTCACGATCTGCGGCCAGTCCGCGGGCGCCACGCTCGTCGGGGCGCTGCTCGCGACACCGGAGGCGGGCGGCCTCTTCCGGCGGACGATCATGCAGAGCGGCAGCGGAACCGGCGCCTTCACCCCGGAACAGGCGCGACGCGTCACCGCCGCGGCCGCTGCCGCGCTGGGTGCCGAACCGACCGCCGAGGCGTTCGCCGCGATCCCGGACGAGCGTTTCGTGGAGATCCTGCCCGCGTTGGCCGGACTCGACCTGCGCACCAGCACCGCCACGGACCCGCTGGCCGGCCTCAGCCAGTTCAGCGTCGTCCGCGCGGTGCAGCCCGCCGACGCCCTCGCCGACGGTCCGGCCCGCGACGTCGACCTGCTGATCGGCACCAACACCGAAGAAGGCCGCCTCTACCTCGTGCCGCAGGGCATCCTGGAGACCACCACGGAGGCGGACGTGCGCGCCCTCGCCGCGCAGGTGCACCCGGACCCGGAGACGGCGCTCGCCGCACTACCGGACGCGTCCCCGGGCGAACTGCGCTCGGCACTGCTCGGGGAGGCCCTGTTCGGGGCCGGGACGCAACGCTTGGCGCAGGCCCATGCGCGGCTTTCGGGCGGCCGCACCCACGTCTACTCGTTCGGGTACCGTTCGACCGCCCTGAATGGACGGCTCGGCGCCGCCCACACCGTCGAGTTGCCGTTCGTCTTCGACATCGCCGACGAGCCGTGGCTGCACGGTGACACCGGCCTGCTCGGCCCGGCCCCCGTCCCGGACGGCCTCGCCAACCGGATGCACGCCGCCTGGGTCTCCTTCGCCCGGACCGGGGACCCGGGCTGGGCGGCCTACGACCCGCGACGACCGGCGGTGGAGACGCTCGGCACCGCGCGGTGAGGGTCAGGCGGGGCTGGCGACGGGGAAGGTGACCCGGACCGTGGTGCCCTGCCCAGGCGCCGAGGTGACGTCGACCGTGCCGCCGTGTGCGGTCACGATTCCCTCGACGATGGCCAGGCCCAGCCCGGACGAGCCGCCGCCGTCGCGGCTGCGGCTGGGGTCGGCCCGGTAGAAGCGCTCGAACACGTGCTGCAGGTGCTCCGGCGCGATCCCGTCGCCCTCGTCCCGCACCGCGATCAGCACGTCGCGCTCACGGGCGCTGACCGTGACGGTGACGGGCGTGCCGGGCCGGGTGTGCTGCACCGCGTTGCCGACGAGGTTGCGCAGCACCTGCTGGACGCGGGGGCCGTCGCCGTCGACGATCGCTTCCGCCGGCCCCTCCAGGGTGATCTTCCGGTCGGTGCTGACGATCCTGGCGTCGTCCACCACCTCGGCGGCCAGCTCGACCACGTCCACCGGCGCGCGGTTCAGCGGCTGGGCCGCGTCGAGCCGGGCCAGCAGTGCCAGCTCGTCGACGAGCAGCCGCATCCGGCCCACCTCGGCCTGCATCCGCGCCATGGCGTGGTCGAGCTCGTCGCGATCGCGCAGGCCGCCCTGGACGTACAGGTCGATCCAGCCGTGCATGGTCGTCAGCGGTGTGCGCAGTTCGTGGCTGGCGTCCGCGACGAAGCTCCGCAGCCGGTCCTGGGCCCGCTGCTGGGCGTCGTACGCCTTCTGCAGCCTGGCGCTGAGCACGGCGGCGCGCGGGCCGGCGAGCAGCGCGACGAGGGCGGGCCGCCACCGGGAGCGCCAGTTCACCGCTGCTCCGCACGCAGGCTGTACCCGAAGCCCCGCACGGTGCGGATCAGCGACGGGCCACCGAAGTCGATCTTGCGGCGCAGGTTGGAGACGAACCGCTCGACCACGCCCGCGTCGCCGCCGAAGTCGTACTGCCAGACGTGGTCCAGGATCTGCGCCTTGGACACCACCCGCCCCGAGTTGATCATCAGGTAACGCAACAGCCGGAACTCGGTCGGTGACAGCTCGACGGGGCGCCCGCCCCTGGTCACCAGGTGCCTCGATTCGTCCACCACCAGGTCGCCACACGACAACACACCGTCCGGCGCCGCGGACGGCACGCGACGGGCACGCCGCAGCAGCGCCTCCAGCCGCGCGGCTACCTCCACCACGTCGAACGGCTTGGTGAGGTAGTCGTCGCCGCCCATGCGCAGCCCGCGCACCCGGTCGTCCAGCTCGTCGCGCGCGGTCAGGAACATCACCGGCACGTCGACGCCCCGCGAGCGCAGCAGCTGCAGCAGGTCGAACCCGTCCGTGCCGGGCAGCATCACGTCCAGCACGATCACGTCCGGTGGGCGCGCCTCGATCGCGGCCAGTGCGGCCGGTACGTCGGCGGCGGCCTCGACCTCGAAGCCGGCGAACCGCAGCGCGGACAACAGCAGCTCCCGCAAGCCCGGGTCGTCGTCCACCACGAGAACCTTGTCCACGTTGCCCATCACACCACGTCCCGCGTGGCTGCCGCGAACCTGACGGTTCGCTGAGGGTTGCCTGACGGTTGGTCCGCACCACTGGTGCCACCGGCGCGGCCGGTCCTAACGTTCCTGCCGGCACACCGGAAAACAGTGGGGAGAAATGGAAATGCCGACACGTCGTGGATTTCTTGCCGGCACGGCAGCGCTGGGCGGCGCGGCACTGGTCGCTCCGGCGAAGGCGGAGGGGATTCCGCTCGGTCAGGCGCCGGATCCGGTCACGATCCGGCCGGGTGATCCCCGCTACGAAGACCTCGTGCTGCGCCGGACGAGCGAGCGGTTCTTCCCGCGTCCCGGTTCCTTCCGCCTGCCCACCACCACCGAGCAGGTCGTGCGGGCGGTCGCGGACGCGACGCGCGAGGGCAAACGGGTGACCGTGCGAAGCGGTGGGCACTGCTACGAGAACTTCGTCGGCGACGGCGCGGAGGTGATCATCGACATGTCCGCGATGCGGCAGGTCACGTTCGACCGGCGGCGCAACGCCTTCACGATCGAGCCGGGCGCGACCCTGTGGGAGGTGTTCGAGCGGCTCTACCTCGGCTGGGGTGTCACGATCCCCGGCGGCCAGTGCGGCGGTGTGGCCGCGGGCGGGCACATCCAGGGTGGCGGTTACGGGCCGCTGTCCCGGAGTCTCGGGTCCGTCGTGGATTACCTGTACGCGGTGGAAGTCGTGGTGGTGGACCGGTCCGGACGGGCACGCCCGGTGGTCGCGACCCGTGAGCAGGACGACGAGAACCGGGACCTGTGGTGGGCGCACACCGGTGGTGGCGGCGGGAACTTCGGCGTGGTCACCCGGTACTGGATGCGCTCGCCCGGCGCGACCGGTGACGATCCCGCCCGCCTCCTGCCGAAACCACCCGCGGTGACACTCGGCGCGACGATCGGGTGGCGCTGGCAGGACACCACCGAGGAGTCGTTCCACCGGCTGCTGCGCAACTACGGCGAATGGCACGAGCGCCACAGCGCACCCGGCTCCCCCTACGCCAGCCTCTTCAGCCCGATGCTGATCACCCGGCGCAACACCGGCGCCGACCCCGGCGCGTTCGTCATGGTGGCCACAATGGACGGAACGCTGCCCGACGCGGACCGGCTGCTGAGTGAATACGTGCAGGAGATCACCGCGGGAGTCCAGGGCACGATCACGGTGGAGCCGCCGCACCGGCTGCCGTGGCTGGCGGCGGTGAAGGCCGGATCGCTCAGCCAGGAAGACGAATCCGGGATGTTCAAAGCGAAAGCCGCCTACCTGCGCAAGCGGTTCACCGACGCGCAGATCGGCACCGCCTACCGCTACCTGACGAGCACGGACCACCACAACGAGCGGGCGGTCCTGCTGCTGGTGCCCTACGGCGGCAAGGTCAACACCGTCGCGCCGGACGCGACCGCGCTGGCCCAGCGGGACAGCATCGTGAAGGCGATCTACACCGTCACCTGGACCGACCCGGACGGCGAGCAGGCGAACCTGGACTGGATCCGGCGCTGGTACCGCGCGATGTACCAGGACACCGGAGGGGTGCCGGTGCCGGGCAGCGTGACCGACGGCCCGTACATCAACTACCCGGACGTCGACACCACCGACCCGGAGTGGAACAGGTCCGGAGTCCCCTGGCACACCCTGTACTACAAGGACAACTACCGGAGGCTCCAGCAGGTCAAGGCACGCTGGGACCCGCGGGACGTGTTCCACCACGCCATGTCGGTCAGGCTGCCGGACCAGGCTGTGTCCGGCTGAGGCCCCGCCAATTACGGCCCACGAGGTTCGAACTTCCCGGGAGCGGGATCCGCCCACATCTTCCGCCGCTCGTCCAGAAAGCCCCGCACCAGGCCGAAGAACAGGTTCAGGCTCTCCTCGTCCACGTCGCCTCGTCTGGATTCGCCTGGATGCCGGCCGATCATCCTGGTCACCAGCGACATCCAGGTCTGGTTCTCCCCGCCCGCTCCCTTGGCCGCGAGCCACTTCCCGAATCCCTCCAGGAAGGTGAATTCCGTCGCGGCGTCGAAACCGCCGACGAACATCATCGCGTGCTCCAGAGTGGCGATGCCGTACATGCCGGGCCGCCGCATCACGTCGGCCAGCCGGCTGGCGTTGTCCATCACTCAGCCTCCCGATACGAACCTACCGGGATTCAGCCTCACTGTCCGCGATCGCTCGCGGAGCAGCGAGGCGCTCCCGGCATTACCGAAGTCTGACGTGTGCGCCGCGGCGGCTGGGCGGCTGCCGAGACGCCCCTAGGGTGGCCGCCATGCGGGTTCTTCTCACCGGGGGTGCCGGTTTCATCGGTTCGTGCGTTGCCGATCTCCTGGCCGCCGAGGGGCATGACGTTCTGGTGCTCGACGACCTCCTTCCCCAGGCGCACGACAGCGACACGGTGCCGGCCTACCTCGCGGGGCATCGGTTCGTCCGGGGCACCCTCGCCGACGCCGAAATCGTGCGTGATCTCCTGGACGGGGTGGACGCCGTGTGTCATCAGGCGGCCGTCGTGGGGCATGGGCTCGATCCGGCGGACGCTCCGCTCTACGCGTGGCACAACGACTACGGCACCGCGGTGCTGCTGGCCCAGATGCACACCGCCGGGGTCGGGCGGCTGGTGCTGGCCTCCTCGATGGTCGTCTACGGCGAGGGGCGCTACCGGTGCCCGGCTCACGGCCTGGTCGATCCCGCCGCTCGCACACCGGCAGCGCTCGACGCCGGCCGGTTCGAGCCGCCTTGTCCGCGCTGCGGGGCCGACCTCGAACCGCTCCTCGTGCCGGAGGACGCGCCCCTGCGGCCGCGCAGCACGTACGCCGCCACGAAGCTCGCGCAGGAACACCTGGCCGCCGCCTGGGCGCGGCAGACCGGCGGCAGCGTGTGGGCCCTGCGCTACCACAACGTGTACGGGCCCCGGATGCCGCGCGACACCCCGTACGCCGGCGTCGCGGCGTTGTTCCGCTCCGCGCTGGAACGCGGTGAAGCGCCGACCGTCCTCGAAGACGGGCGGCAGCGGCGGGACTTCGTGCACGTCGAGGACGTCGCCGACGCGAACCTGCGCGCGCTGACCACTCCGGGCGCGCCGGGCGAGCTGACTCCGGTCAACGTCTGCTCCGGCACCCCGCACACCGTCGGCGAGCTGGCCACCGAGCTGGCCCGGGCCTTCGGCGGTCCGCCCCCGGTGGTGGCCGGGGGCGCGCGGCCCGCCGACGTCCGGCACGTCGTGGCCGACCCGGCCCGCGCGCGCGACCTGCTGGGGTTCACCGCGAAGATCCCGTTCGCCGAGGGGATCGCGTCCTTCGCCGCCGCGCCGCTGCGTGCCTGAAGTCAGTGCGCGGCGAGCGGGAGGCGGACCTCGAACCGGCAGCCCGCGCCGTGGTTGCGCACCCCGATCCGGCCGTGGTGCGCCTCCACCAGCCCCTTCGTGATCGCGAGCCCGAGCCCGGCGCCGGTCGCGCCGGACGGGTCCGGGGTGCGGGCCGCCGTGCCGCGGAAGGCGACGTCGAACACCCGGGCCAGCTCGTCGTCCGGGATGCCGCCGCACCCGTCGTCCACGGCGAGGAGCGCGTCGCTGCCCTCGACGGCCACCCGCACGGACACCGTGCCGTCCGGGGGCGTGTGCCGGATCGCGTTGGAGACCAGGTTCTGCACGATCCGCGCCAGCTCCGGGTCGCTGCCGAACACGACCGGCCACGACGCGGACTCGGCGCGCACGCACACCTGCTTCCGTCGCGCGATCGGCGCCTGCGTCGCGACCGCGTCGCTCACGACGTCGCGCAGCGGCACCGCGGACATCGACAGCCGCAGCGCGCCGGCCGTGATGCGGGACAGCTCGAACAGGTCGGTCACCATGCCGGAGAGCCGTTCGCTCTCGCCGCTGATCCGCTGCGCGTAACCGGCGACCTCGCGCTGGTCGGAGACGATGCCGTCGGCCAGCGCCTCGGCCATCGCCCGGATCCCGGCCAGCGGGCTGCGCAGGTCGTGGCTGATCCACGCCACCAGGTCGCGCCGCGCGGCCTCGGCCATCCGCTCACGCTCGCGCGCCTCGCGCTCCCACACCGTGCGCCGCGCGATGGTGCGGCCCAGCACGATCGCGGCGGGCACGGTGACCAGCCCGACGAGCAGGCACACCAGCATCATCGTGGTCATCGCCGGGGTGAACATGAAACCGCTGACGCCGAGCACGCCGGTCAGCGTCGCCAGCACCGGGATCAGCACGAGCACCGTCAGCGTGGTGGCGAGCGAACGGCGCCGCAGGACGTACAGGACCAGCCCGCCGGCGAGCGCGACCGGCAGGGCGAACAGCAGCGCCACCGGCAGGATGTGCCAGGCGTGCAGGAGCATGTCCCGCCACGGTTCGGTGGGTTCGATCATGGCCGCACCGGGTCGTAGCGGTAGCCGACACCCCACACGGTCGCGATCCGGGTGGGCTTGGCCGGGTCGTCCTCGATCTTCTCGCGCAACCGGCGCACGTGGACGGTCACGGTGGACTGGTCGCCGAAGTTCCAGCCCCACACCTTCTCCAGCAGCTCCTCGCGGGAGAACGCGGTGCCGGGCTGGGCGAGGAAGAACGCGAGCAGGTCGAACTCGCGGGTGGTCAGGGACAGCGGCCGCCCGTCGAGGGTCGCCTGGTGTGCGCTGAGCCGCAGCCGCAGCCCGCCGTCGGTGAGCAGGTCGGGCGCGGGTTCGCGCGCCGGCAGCCGCGCCCGCCGCAGCACCGACATCACCCGCAGCGCGAGTTCGCGCGGGCTGAACGGTTTCGTCACGTAGTCGTCGGCGCCCAGGCGCAGGCCGGCGATGCGGTCCTCCTCCTCGCCGAGCGCGGTCAGCAGGACCACCGGCACCGCGGTGCGTTCCCGCATCCGGCGGCACACTTCCAGGCCGCTCATGCCGGGCATCATCACGTCGAGCACGACCAGGTCGGGTTCGCGCCCGGCGAAGCGGCGCAGCGCCTCGTCGCCGTTCCCGGCGAGTTCGACGGTGAATCCGCCCGCTTCGAGGTACCGCCGCACGACGTCGCGCACCGTCTCGTCGTCGTCCACGACGAGGATGTGGCCTGTTCCAGTCACGTCCGCCCTACCAGTACGTCAGCACGAGGTGGTTCACCGCGAGCGCCGTGACGGCCTGGCCGGCCAGCCAGACCCGGCGCCGGCCCGGCAGCAGCGACACCGCGGGCACCAGCCACACCAGGAATGGTAGCCAGATCCGCTCGGTCTCGGCCTTGGACAACCCGGACAGATCCGCCAGCACGACGGCCAGCGCCGCGGCGGCGACCAGCAGCAGCACCGGGTCGCGCCACCGCCGGACCAGCACCGCGCGCCGCACCCCGGCGACCACCGCGGGCCCGGACGCGATCACCAGGCACGCCAGGTTCGCCCACACCCAGTAGGCGTACGGCCGCTCGGCGGCGATGCCCTGGTAATACCGCTCGACGACGAGGTGGTAGCCGTCAAGCCACCAGAACCCGGCGAGCGCGAACACACCGGTGACAGCCAGCGCGCCGGCCAGCGCCAGCGGCAACGCGCGGGTGACGCTCCGCCCGGCGACCGCCACCGCGAGCGCGACCACCCCGAGCAGGACGAGCCCGTAGGACAGGAAGATCCCGAACCCCAGCACCACGCCACCGGACAACGCGGCCGGGACCGCCGAACGCCGCCCGGTCCGGAAGGCCGGCGTCGCGTGCGCGAGCAGGGCGATGCCCACCGCGGTGACCCCGGCGAACAGCCCGTCCGCGGAGGCGCCGATCCACACCGCACCCGGGAAGAGCACCAGGAACGGCAGGGTCGCGCGCGCCGCGTCGGCCCGGCCCAGCGCGGACAGCGTCACCGCGACCGCGGGCACGACGAGGCACCCGGCGAGCACGCACACCACGGCGGCCCATCCCCCGCCGGACAGGCCGAGGCGGTCGAGCCACACGAACACCAGGGTCGCGCCCGGCGGGTGCCCGGACACGTGGGTGGTCCACGAGTCCGGCTGGAAGTCGAGGATCCGCGCGGTGAACCCGCGCAGCATGGCCGGAATGTCCTGGATGCCCGGCACCTCGCGCAGGTACTCGTTGGGGTTGGTCAGGCGCCCGGCGAGGCCGCGTTGCCAGCCGTCGACGAGCGCGAGCGCGAACGTCCAGGCCAGCGCCGCGAGGTAGGACCCGGCCAGCAGCGGCCGCCACGCCGTCGTCCGCGCGAGCGACGGCCCCCAGCCGACCACCGCGAACGCCACCATGACGGCGAGCACCGTGCCCGGTCCGGCGTGCGGCGACCAGACCCCGAACAGCGGCGCGGCCGGTGCGAGGAGGGTGACCCCGGAACCGGGCCGGTTGAGGTAGGCGCCGACCGCGACGGCCACCGCGACCAGCGCGCACGCGCACACCACGGTCACCAGGTCTGCCCGGCGGCCGCTGCGCTCCGGCGCCCGCACCGCGTCCACCCGCACCTCTGTCCCCTTCCGCGCCGGCTTCGCGCACCGTAGCCCGTCGCGCGCGCCGACGGCGACGGTCGCGCCGATCCGTCAGGAGTCGGTAAGAATTGTCAAGGCGTCATGATTCGGTAAGGGCGGCAACGGTTCTCAACTCTCCACCGTGGACATACCGTCCGGTGTCGTGGATGTGATCCTGCCCTGTCTCGACGAAGCCGGTTCCCTGCCCGGCGTGCTGTCGGCGCTGCCGCCCGGGTGCCGGGCGATCGTGGTCGACAACGGCTCGACCGACGGCTCGGCCGAGGTCGCCGCCGCCGCGGGCGCCAAGGTGGTCAGCGAACCGCGCCGCGGCTACGGCGCGGCCGTGCACACCGGTCTGGAGCACGCGACCAGCGACCTCGTCGCCGTCCTGGACGCCGACGGCTCGCTCGACCCCGCCGCGCTGACCGTGCTCGCCGGGGTGGTCGAGCGCGGTGAGGCGGACCTGGCGGCCGGGCGGCGCCGTCCGGTTCCCGGCGCCTGGCCGTGGCACGCCCGCGTGGCCAACGCCGTGTTGTCGGCGCTGCTGCGGCTGCAGGGCGTGTCGGTGCACGACATCGCGCCGGTCCGCGTGGCCCGCCGGGAAGCGCTGCTCGGGCTCGGCGTGACCGACCGCGCGTCCGGCTATCCGCTGGAACTGCTGATCCGGGCGGGACGCGCCGGGTGGGTGGTGCGCGAGTGCGACGTGGTCTACCGGCCGCGGTCCGCGGGCCGGTCGAAGGTGTCGGGTTCGGTGCGCGGAACCGTGGGCGCGGTCCGCGACATGGCGCGGGTGCTGCTCGGATGACCGCCCGGTTCTGCCTGCTGGTGGTCGCCAAGGCGCCGGTGCCCGGGTTCGCGAAGACCCGGCTGTGCCCGCCCGCGTCGCCGGAGCAGGCCGCCGAGATCGCGGCCGCCGCGTTGCTGGACACGCTCGACGCGGTCGCCGCGACCCCCGGGGCGGTGCCCGTGGTGGCCGTGACCGGGGACTTCGCCGCGGCCGCGCGGTCGGCCGAGATCCGGCACGCGCTGGCGCGGACGACGGTCCTGGATCAGCGCGGCGGGCCCTTCGGGGAGCGGCTGGCGAACGCGCACGCCGACACCGCCGCCCGGCACCCGGGGCTGCCCGTGCTGCAGATCGGCATGGACACCCCGCAGGTCCGTCCGGAGCTGCTCGCGGCGGCGGCCGCGGACCTCACCGCGCACGAGGCGGTGCTGGGCCGCGCACCCGACGGCGGCTGGTGGGCCCTGGGCCTGCGGGACCCGGCGGCCGCCCGCGTGCTCGAAGACGTGCCCATGTCGCGATCGGACACCGGCGACCGCACGCACGCGGCCCTGTCCCAGCGTGGCGTGGTGCCGCGCGAGCTCACCGAACTGTCCGATGTGGACACGATGGCGGACGCCCGTGCGGTGGCTTCGGTGTGCGATGGCCGGTTTCCCGTCGCGGTGGCGGCGGTGACGCGGTGAGCGGGCACTTCGACAGCGCGCTCCTAGGCGGGCACTGCCGCCTGGAACTGGCCGACGGCAGCCGGATCGAGCTGCCCGCTGGGCGCTGGCTGCGCGATCCCGGCGCCGCCGACGAGCTGCTGCTCGGCCGCTGCTGGGGTCCGACCCTGGACATCGGGTGCGGTCCCGGTCGTCTCACGGCCGCGCTCGCGCGGCGGGGTGTCCCGTCGCTGGGCATCGACGTGTCCGGCACCGCGGTCCGCCTGACCCGCCGCCGGGGCGGGGTGGCGCTGCGGCGCGACGTGTTCGACCGCGTTCCCGGGGCCGGCCGGTGGCGGCACGCTCTCCTGGCGGACGGCAACATCGGCATCGGCGGTGATCCGGTGGTGTTGCTGCGGCGGGTGTTCGAGCTGCTCGGTCCCGGCGGCCGGGCGCTCGTCGAACTGGACCCGCCCGGCGCGGCCGTGCGGCGGGAGCGGGTGCGGGTCGACGGGAGCCCGTGGTTCCCGTGGGCCTGGCTGGGCGCCGACGCACTCGCCGGCGTCGCCGCGGCCGCCGCACTGGCGGTGTCGTGGACCGCGGCGCACGGCGGGCGGCACTTCGCCGAGCTCAGGCGCGCCGGCTGAGGATCAGGCGCACCCCGTAGACGAGCCCGGAAACCACGAACATGCCCAGGACCAGCCACAACCAGCGGCCGAGGTAGGGCTGCTGGTCCAGCCCGGTGGCGGCGAGGTGGGTGGCCTCGCCCTGGCGGATGATGCCGGGCAGGAACAGCAGGAAGGTCAGCCCGGCGCCGAGCAGGGGCAAGCGGACGTGGTTGACGATCCGGACGGGCAGCCGCGCCAGTGCCCGTCCAGCCACTGCGCAGAGCGGGAACAGGACGAGGTCGTGCACGACAGCGGCGCCGGCGAACCAGACCAGCATCGTCGGCAGATCCGGCTCGCCCAGCAGGAAGGATCCGGCGTAGGCGGCGAGCGCGAGGCCCGCGAGCAGGGCGATGAGCCGTTTCACGGGGCGCTCCGGAAGGCGATCGAGCGCACCCATTTCGTGCAGTGCACGCCGGGCAGCGCGGGGACGATGATCCGGGCCGGGAAGCCGTGGTCGGGGCTGAGGTCTTCGCCGTTGACCCGCAGCGCGAGCAGCGAGTCGGGATCGGTCGCCTGGCCGGAGTTGAGGGTCGCCTGGGCGAACGGTCCCCGTTCCAGCGAAGTCACCGACGCCGAGGCGGGGTGCGGGATCCCGGCGAGCGCGGCCAGGTCGCGCAGCCGCACCCCGGTCCAGGTCTGCACGGTCGACCACCCCTCGACGCAGGCGATGGGGAGGCGAGCGGTGTGCTGGGGCAGGGCGAGCAGGTCGTCGCGGGTGAGGACGCGCTCGTGCTCGCCGGTGAGGGTCAGCCGCCAGCCCGTGCCGGTGCTCTCGGCGGTGATCCCGGCCGCGACGGCGGTTCTGTTGACGGGGAACCCCTCCCCCGATTGCCTGCCGCGCGGCAGGAGCAGTGCCAGGTCCCGCAACGGGCCTCCGGTCGACTGTCCCGCGGTGAGGAGGCCGACGAGCAGGGCTCCGCCGCCGACGGTGCCGAGCAGCCCGCGGCGGCTCATGGTCGGGGGTGCGGGGTCGGCGGCGACGAGCCCGGTGTCGTCGGGTGGCTCGGGCACCGTGTCCTCACGCGAGGTGGCCAGTTCGCGGCGCAGGGAGCGGGATCCCAGCGCGCGCACCGTGGTGGGGAGTTTGAGCGCGACGTGCGTGACGAAGGAGGCGAGGAAGACCCACGCGCCGATGTAGTGCCCGGTGTAGAAGCTGAACCCGAAGACGTAGTCGTACTGGATGTTGAGGATCCCGGTGGCGAACTCGAACAACGTGCTGCCGACCAGGAGCAGCAGGGAGATCCGTTCCAGCGCGTGGGTGAGCGAGCGGACCGGTGGCCAGGCGAACAGCTTCGGGATGACCGACCACAGCTTCGCCAGCACGACCGGTGCGAGCACCAGCCCCAGGCCGACGTGCAGGCCCTGCGTCAGCTGGAACAGCCACGCCGGGCGCGTCGGCCAGTCGAACGCCGGCAGGCGCAGCCAGCCGACGTCCGCGGGAATCCCCTGTCCCGGCCCGTAGGCGGCGTGGTCCAGCAGGCCGGTGACGATCACGAGCGGCAGGCAGGCCAGCAGCACCACGCCGAGGACGGAGGTGAGCCAGGGGCCGCGCAGCGGGCTGCGGAACCGGATGTGCCGCAACACGCGCGGCGGTGGCGTTGTCACGCAGGCGATGCTAGGTCCGCGCCCGCGCCGTCCGGCCGTTCCCGGGCGTTGCGTTGAGACTCTCGTAAGATCCGCGGCCGCCCGTACCCGGCCCGCACCGGAACCGCACACCGCGCGGGGAAGGGGCGCGGACAGTGTCAGCGGAACGTCGCCGCCACGCACGCCACGAATGCGAAGATCCTTTCGATTCGGGCCGCCTCGCCGAGGACGGCCGTCGTTGCCAGCGAATACGAAGGTGCGATGAAACACTCACGCAAACTCGCCGGGCTGACCACTGCCGGCGCCCTCGCCGTGTCCACGCTGCTGTTCGCCCCGGAAGCCGCCGCCATCGACCACGAGGTGTGGACCGCGGACGGCGACCCGGGCGGCGTCGCCTGGTTCACCGAGCACGGTGACTACGTCTACGCCTGCGACATGGAGGCGGACGGCTGGGCCGTGGGTCTCGACGTGTACTGGAACGGCGGCTCCTACACACTGAGCGCGGGCGGCAGCGGGAACTGCGACCTCGCGGACGCCAGCGAACCCGGACACAACCTGCCGGAGAACGCCTACATCAACTTCCGCGTCTACCTGCACAAGTCCGGCACGCCGTACGCCTACCAGCGCACCGCGCAGTGGTACAACGACAACTGACGCGCTCGCCGGGTCTCCGGGGCCGCGAGCGGTAGCGCCGCTCGCGGCCCACCCCGTCACTCCTCGTATCCGCTGTGCCGCCGGTCGTCCGGTGGGACAATGCAGGGATCCGGAGGGTCGCATGGGCGAGGAAGTCGGGCAGCACACCTTCACGAGGGCCGACCGCACGAGGTACCGGGCCCGGTTGCGGCGCTGCCTGGAGGCGTTCGCGCGGATGCTGAGGGAGTCGCACTTCGAGTTCGAGCGGCCGATGACCGGTTTGGAGATCGAGCTCAACCTGGTCGACGAGTGCGGCGAGCCGACGATGTGCAACGCCAGGACGCTGGAGGCCATCGCCGACCCGGACTTCCAGACCGAGCTGGGCCAATGGAACCTCGAGATCAACGTCTCGCCCCGCCGGCTCAACGGCGACGGCGCGAAGACGTTCGAGGACGACGTGCGCGCCAGCCTGAACTCCGCCGAAGCGAACGCCAACCGGATCGGCGCGCACCTGATCATGGTCGGCATCCTGCCCACCCTGCGGCAGGACCACCTGACCGGCGCGTCGCTGTCGCTGAACCCGCGGTACGCGCTGCTCAACGACCAGATCCTGGCCGAGCGGGGCGAGGACCTGCACATCGCCATCGACGGCGTCGAACGCCTGCGGGCCACGTGCGACACGATCGTGCCCGAGGCGGCGTGCACGAGCACCCAGTTCCACCTGCAGGTGAGTCTCGCGCAGTTCCCCGCCTACTGGAACGCCGCGCAGGCGATCGCCGGGGTGCAGGTCGCGGTCGGCGCGAACTCGCCGTTCCTGCTGGGCAAGCACCTGTGGGCCGAGACGCGCATCGCCCTGTTCGAGCAGGCCACGGACACCCGCCGCGAGGAGCTGAAGGCACAGGGCGTGCGGCCGCGCGTGTGGTTCGGCGAGCGGTGGATCACCTCGATCTTCGACCTGTTCGAGGAGAACGCCCGGTACTTCTCCGCACTGCTGCCGATCTGCTCCGAGGAGGACCCGTTCGAGGTGCTCGACCGGGGCGACACGCCGTCGCTACAGGAGTTGCGGCTGCACAACGGCACGATCTACCGCTGGAACCGGCCGATCTACGCGGTCACCCGCGACCGGGCGCACCTCCGGGTGGAGAACCGGGTCCTGCCCGCCGGTCCCACGGTCATCGACACGATGGCCAACGGCGCGTTCTACTTCGGACTCGCCCGCACCCTGGCCGAGGACGAGCGTCCGATCTGGACCCGGATGTCGTTCAGCGCGGCGGAGGAGAACTTCCACGCCTGCGCACGCAACGGCATCGACGCCTCGATCTACTGGCCGGGGCTGGGCACCGTCCCGGTCGCGGAACTGGTCCTGCGACGGCTGCTGCCAATGGCCGACGAGGGGCTGCGCAAGTGGGACGTCGACGCCGCCGAACGCGACCGGCTGCTGGGCGTGATCGAGCAGCGCTGCCTGACCGGCACGACCGGCGCGAGCTGGCAGCAACGACGTTTCCACCGCCTGTTCGACACGACGGGCCTCGACAGGTTCGACACGCTGCGCACCCTGGTCGGCGAGTACCGGGAGCACATGCACACGAACGAGCCGGTGCACAGCTGGCCGGATTGAGGGTCTTGGCGCCACTGACCTGTCCGACGACGAACGTCGAACGCTGAAGGGCCGGACCCGGCGGCCTGCGCCGAGGGTGGATCGAACGCCGCGCAGCGTCCAACGCTCAGTCACCGCCCTCGAACGCGACATCCGCGACTGGATCCAGCAATGGAACACCACCCCAGGCCCTGCGTCTGGACCCGCACCGCCGACCAGATCCTCGACTCCCTCGCCGCCTACTGCCGACGAACTAACCACTCAGGACACTAGCCACGATCAGGTGCCTCCAACAGCCGGAGTCGTTGCACGACGGCTTGCACTCCGTGGAGGAGGTCTTCGTCCGTCAGGTCGCCAGGGTCGCGCAGCGCGGGATCGATCACGTAGTCCTCGAGCAGGAAGAACACCTCCGCGAGCAGGCGTTCGAACGGCTCGTCGAGCAGCTGCTCCGGGCGCGGTCTCCGACGGCGCGCGGTCAGCCAGGCTCGCGCGAAATCGGGCGCCGCGATCGAGCCTTCCGCGAACGATTCCATCAGCCGCACTTGCTCGGCGAGCGCGGAGCCAGGCTCCACCTCACTCGGCGACGCCAGCACCGGCCGGGCGGGCGGTAGTCGCGTCGCCACTTCGAGCAGCTCCGGATACACCTCCGCCAGCCGCCGGGCGTCTCGGCGGAAACGCGCACGTGAGCGGTCGACGCCCCACGGCACTGCGGCGGCGAGGAACTCCGCGGTACCCGCCAGGAGGGAGTACCGCGCGTCCGTGATGAGCAAGGCCCCGTCCCGGTTGGGCACAGCGAGCAGGACCTCACCACGCACACCGAGAGGATCTACGTCGCCGAGCACCCGCGGGCGCTCATCGCCGAGGGGAAAGACGAACACCGATGCCGCACCGACCGCACGCGCGCCGTCCCGGAACCTCTCCAGCACCTGGTCGTCGGCGCCGAACGGAGTCGCGAAGGGCACGACCGCCTTGGAGTGGAGCCAAGCCGCGCTGAACCAGCGGCCATCGGCGGTCAGCAGCCGGCCGGCCTCCGGCGATTGGGCCACGGCTCAGGCACCAGACCCCAGCGCGCGGCGGGCCTCCGCTTCGCAGTCGGCGGACGTCGCCGTTGCCAGGGTGGCTCCGACCGGGCGGATGGCGGCCGCCGTCATCGACAGGCTCGTCATTCCGAGGCCGGTCAGCACGCGGGCCAGGCGGGGGTCCGCCGCCGCCTCCCCGCACACCCCGGCCGGTTTTCCGGCATCCCGCGCCGCTTCGCCGACCAGGGCCAACAGCCGGAGCAACGCCGGCTGCCACGGGTCGTTCAACGCGGCCACCGCCCCGAGCTGGCGGTCGGCGGCGAACGTGTACTGCGCGAGATCGTTGGTGCCCACCGACACGAAATCCGCCACCTCCAGGATCTCCCGCGCGGCCAGCGCCGCCGCGGGCACCTCGATCATCACCCCGGCCCGCGCGATCCCGGCGGCCCGCGCCCGCTCCGCGAACCACGCCGCCTCCGCGGCCGTCGCCACCATCGGCGCCATCACCGACACTTCCGCACCCGACTCGGCGGCCGCGGCGGCGATCGCTTCGAGCTGGCGGTCCAGCACCTCCGGCCGGGCGAACGCGACGCGCACGCCCCGCACCCCCAGCGCGGGGTTCGGTTCGGGCTCCGGGGCCAGGAACGCCAGCGGCTTGTCCGCCCCCGCGTCCAGCGTCCGCACCACCACGGGCTTCCCGGCGAACGGCGCGAGCACTGCCGCATACGCCGCACGCTGCTCGGACACCGAAGGCTCGGACGGCGCGTCCAGGTAGCAGAACTCCGTGCGGAACAAGCCGATCCCCTCGGCGCCCGCTTCCGCGGCAGCGCGGGCGTCGGCCACCGAACCGACGTTGCCGAGGATCCGGACCCGGCGCCCGTCCGCCGTCGCGCCCACCCCGTTCCACTCCGCCGCCGCCCGCCGTTCCGCGGCCACCACCGGCCCGCGCGGGTCGGCCGGCTCGACGACGCCGGTGTCGCCGTCGACGACAAGCGCCTCGGCCTCGCAGGCCAACAGGCCGCGCACCGCGACGACGGCGGGGATTCCCAGCGCCCGCGCCAGGATCGCGGTGTGGCTGGTCGGCCCGCCCTGCTCGGTCACCAGCGCCAGCACCTTCGCCGGGTCGAGCCCGGCAGTGTCGGCAGGCGCGAGATCGCGGGCGACCAGCACGCTCGGCGACGCCAGCTCCGGCACCCCAGGCGGCTCGACGCCGAGCAGTTCGGCCACGATGCGGTCCCGCACGTCCTGGATGTCCCGCACGCGCTCGGCGAGGTACCCGCCGGCGGCGGCCAGCGAGCGGGCGAACCCGTCCGCGGCCTCGTGCACCGCGCGCGGCGCGGGCACGCCTTCGACGGTGACCAGCCGCTCGGCCTCGGCGACCAGACCGGGGTCGTTCGCCATCGCCGCGGTGGTGAACAGGATGTCCGCCGCCTCGCCCTCCGCGCTGCCAGCGAGCTCCTCCAGCCGCCGTGCGACGGCCGCCGCGGCGGGCGCGATCCGCGCCGCGTCGGCCGCGGGATCGACGGGCGCCGGGGTGCGCGGGGGTTCGCCCAGCGGCTCGGCGACCCGCACCACCGGACCACTCGCGCGTCCCGGGCTCACCGCGACCCCGGACAACCTCGTTCCCAGCATGCGCAACACCTTTCAGTCGAGCAGGGCGCCGGCCAGCGACTGGTCGCAGATCAGGACGTCGAGGACCCCGGTGCGCAGCGCGCCCAGCGTGCCGCGCGCCTTCTCCGCCCCGGCCGCGACACCCGCCACCGTGGGGATGCCGGCCAGGTCGGCGAACGTCGTGCTGATCACCCGGTCGTCGACCGGCCCCGGCACCGGGCGCCCGTCGGCGTCGAAGAACCGCGCGCAGAAGTCCCCCACCGGGTGGTGTCCCTCGAACTCCGCGCGTTCCTCCGGCGTCAGCTCCATCGCCGTGAGTAGGGCCGCCGAGGACCCGACCCCGACGCTGCCGATGCCGACGACCGCCACGTGCACCTTGCGCGCCCGGTCCAAAGCGTCCCGGATGGACGGTTCGGCGAGCAGGATGTCCCGACCTGCCCGGGAAGTCAGCAACGCGGGCGCGTGCAGCAGCTGGAACCGGCCGCCGAGTCGCGCGGCCAGGTCGCGGACCAGCTCCTCGCCGCTGATCGCCGATTCCACCGACGACAGGCCGCCGACGAGCGGCAGCACCTCGACGTCGACCGCGCTTTCCTCGGGCACGTGCTGCACGACCGCCTGCAGGCTGCGGCCCCACGACACCCCGACCCGCTGTCCGGAGTGGACGTTCTCCAGCAGCCACCGCGCGCCGAGCTCACCGACGCGCGGCAGCGGCCGCTCCCCCGCGGCGTTCTCCGCGACCCGGCAGTCCCGCAACCCGAACCGCGCGGTGAGCTCGCCTTCGGTGTCCAGGTCCCGCCCGGCCGGGTCGTTGATGCGGATCTGCACGATGCCGCGCTCCCGCGCCGCGGTCAGCATCCGGGACACGCTGGAACGGCTGACGCCCAGTGTCTCGGCGATCTGGTGCTGCGACCGGCCTTCCTCGTAGTACAGCCGCGCCGCCTTGACGAGCAGCTGCTGTTCGCGGGGCGGCGGCATCAGGCGTCCGCGGTGGACACCAGCCGGGACAGCTCGGCGAGCGTCGCGTCGGCGTCGTCCCCTTCGGCGCTGATCACGACCTCCTCGCCGTGCCCGATCGCCAGGCTCAGCACCGAAAGCATGCTGCGGGCGTCGACGGGTTCGGCGCCCGGCCGCGCGATGGAGACCGGTCCGCCGTGCCGGGCCGCGGCCTTCACGAACTGGCTCGCGGGCCGGGCGTGCAGGCCGACCGGCGAGGCGATCCGGACTTTGATCTCAGGCATGTCGCTCCTTCGCGTCGGGGGTTGTGACCCGCTGGACCGGCATGTTACACACATCACTGTCAAACGTGAAGAAGCTTTGCACTTATGTGCAGACGCGTTTGGCTCAGGGGGCCGACAAGGAGGAAAATATGGAGGAGCTTGCTGTAATGGCGCAGCAGGCGGACACCGGGTCCAGTTCCGGTCCCCTCGGTGTCCTCGAGTGGCTCGGCAGCCACTTCATCGGGCTGTTCAACGCCTCCGGCGAGCAGTTCGTGAGCCTGGTGACCGGCATTCTGCCCACCCTGATCGTCCTGCTGACCGCGATGTACGCGATCACCACGTTCATCGGCGAGCAGCGCGTCACCAGAGCCGTCCGGTGGTCGGCGCGGTGGTGGATCACGCGCTACACGATCATGCCGGTGCTGGCCGTGCTCATGCTGACCAACCCGATGGCCTACTCGTTCGGCCGGTTCCTGCCGGAGCGGCACAAGCCGGCGTTCTACGACTCCGCGGTGTCGTTCGTGCACCCGGTGACGACGTTCTTCCCCTACGCCAACGCCGGCGAGCTGTTCGTCTGGCTGGGCGTGGCCAACGGCGTGGCCCAGCTCGGGCAGTCGACGGTGCCGCTGGCGCTGCGGTACTTCCTGGTCGGCATCGTGGTGATCTTCATCCGCGGCGTGGTCACCGAGCGGATCACCGCGTTCATGATCAAGCGGACCGGGCGGACCGAGGTGTTCGCGGACTTCGACCGGCAGTTCGAGGCGGCCAAGGCGGGTGCGAAATGACCGAGACCCACACCACCCGCGCGGTGTTCGTCCGCCCCGGCGAAGGCGGCTGGGGCAAGGGCCTGCTGCTGCGAGTCGACGGCAAGCGCGACAAGGTCCTGTCCGTGACCGGCGGCGGCATCCACCCGGTGGCGGCGCGGATCGCGGAGCTCACCGGCGCCGAGGCGGTGGACGGGTTCCACACCTCCGTGCCGGACGACGAGGTGGTCGCCGCGGTGATCAACTGCGGTGGCACCGCCCGCATCGGCGTGTACCCGCGCAAGGGACTGCCCACTGTGGACGTCTACCCCGGCGCGCCGGGCGGTCCGCTGGCGAAGTTCATCACCGAGGAGCTGTTCGTCTCCGCCGTCGGCGTCAAGGAGGTGACCGAGGCGGACGGCGAGACGGGCACCGCGCCGCCGAAGGTGCCGCCGCGGGACGAACGCCCGTCGGCCCGGGACGTCGCGGCGACGGTCACCGGCGGGCAGTCGACGGGGTTCGGGCGCGCGTTCGACTCGGTGTCCGGGGTGTTCGTGAAGTTCGGCTCGGGCGTCGGCTCGTTCGTGAACACGATGCTGGCCTCGGGCAGGCAGACGGTCGAGCTGACGCTCACCACGATCCTGCCGTTCATGGCCTACGTCAGCCTGCTGCTGGGCATCGTGAACTACACCGGGATCGCCCGCGGGATCGCGAACGTGCTGTCCCCGATCGCGAGCAACCCGCTCGGGCTGGTCGTGATCTCGCTCGTGGTGTCGCTGCCGTTCCTGTCCCCCATCCTCGGGCCCGGCGCGGCGATCGCGCAGGTGGTCGGCACGCTGATGGGCAGCCAGATCGCGATCGGCGCGCTGCCCGTGCAGTACGCCCTGCCGACGTTGTTCGCCATCAACGGGCAGGTGGGCTGCGACTTCATCCCGGTCGGCCTCGCGCTCGGCGAGGCGAAACCCGAGACCGTCGCGGTCGGCACCCCCGCGGTGCTGATCAGCCGGTTGATCACGGCGCCGCTGGCGGTCATCATCGCCTGGGGCGCGAGCTTCGGACTGTGAGGTGTCGACGATGACGGTGTACTACGAGAGCACGATCCTGCGGGCCGGCGAGGAGGCGCAGGACATGGTGGACGGCGGTGTGGTGATCCTCTACGCCGATCCGATCCCGGACGCGCTGGAAAGCGTCAGCGTCGTGCATTCCCCCGCCGCGAAGCCGGAACGGGAGGTGCGCGTCGGCGACATCTTCCGGCTGGGCGACGCGGAGGTCGAACTGACCGCGGTCGGCGAGCGCGCCCACGAGAACCTGCAGACGCTGGGGCACATCGTGGTCTACCTCAACCCGGACGAGGGCACCACGCTGCTGCCCGGCGCGGTGCACGGCAAGGGGACGGTGTCGCTGCCCGCCGCCGGGGCGACGCTGACGCTCAGCGGCGGGAGCACGACGTGACCTGGCAGGCCGCCGCGATCCTGGTCGCCGGGTTCGCGGTGGCGGGTTTCTTCAGCTACCGCCAGCACATGCGGTACGCGCGTGTGGTCAACCAGGTCGCAGCGGAGGAGAACCGCGGCGGCGTGCTGCTGGTGACCGGGCGGGCCAAGGGCAAGCTGCGCGGCGCGGTGGTGCTGCTGGTGGTCGACCGGCGGCGGAACGCGGTGACCAGGGCACTGGCCATGGAGGGCGCGTCGGTGTTCGCCCGGTTCCGGGAACGCCCGGAGCTGGCCGGGCCACTCGGCACGCTCACCGAACGGGCGCCGTCGAAGGCCGTGGCCAAGGCCGCCGCCGACGCGCTGACGATGGTGTCCCGGCTGACCGCAGGACAACGCGCGGCCGCCTGAATTCCGGCGCGGAAAGGGCCGGCTTCCATTGTGGGAGCCGGCCCCTTTTTCATTCTCCGTCGTGCACAAATGTGCAAACAACGTGAAGGGTTGTGCTGGTTATCGGGAGCGTGGTACCAAGAAATCACTGAAGTGCACATAAAGTGCACATTCGTGCAGACGGGGAAGGTGTCGAGATGAGCTACGCCGATCGGCTGCGAGCCCGCGAACGCGAACTGGGCCGCCCGGTCCGCATCGGACTGGTGGGCGCCGGCCAGATGGGGCTGGGTTTCGTCGTGCAGGCCGCCCGGATCGACGGCATGGAGGTCGCCGCGATCGCCGACATCGCCCCGGAGCGCGGGGTGCGGGCCTTCGAGCGGGCCGGGCGCGCGGACGTCCGGACCGGCGGGGACCTGGCGGCCGCGGTGAAACTGGGACAGGCGGTCGTGGTGGACGACGCGCTGGCGCTGACCCGCCTGCCGGTCGACGTGATCGTGGACGCGAGCGGCGTGCCCGAGGTCGGCGCCCGGGTCGCGTTCGCCGGGCTGCTGGCGGGCAAGGACATCGCGCTGCTCAACGTGGAATGCGACGTCACGGTCGGCTTGCTGCTGTCGAAGATGGCCACCGGACTCGGCCGCGTCTACACCGTGTGCCGCGGCGACGAACCCGTGGAGTGCAAGGCGCTCGTCGACTACGCCCGCGACATCGGCTTCACCGTCGTGTGCGCCGGGAAGGGCAAGAACAACCCGCTCGACCCGGCCGCCACGCCGGATTCGGTCGCGGCGGAGGCCGCCGCGAAGGGCATGAACCCGCACATGCTCGCCAGTTTCGTGGACGGCTCCAAGACCATGATCGAGATGGCCGCCCTCGCCAACGGGGTGGACCTGAAGGTGAGCCGCCGCGGCATGACCGGACCGTACTCCACTGTGGACGATCTGAACCGGATCTTCCGCCCGGAGTCCGACGGCGGGCAGCTGCCGGAAGCCGGCGTGGTCGACTACTGCACCGGGCCGGTCGCGCCGGGCGTGTTCGTCGTCGGCCACAGCGACGACCCGGTGGTAGTGGAGGAAATGGCTTACCTGGGCATGGGGCCGGGCCCGTACTACACCTTCTACCGGCCCTACCACCTGGCGAGCGTGGAAGCGCCGCTGTCCGTCGCGCAGGCGGTGCTCGACCGCACCCCGAGCCTCGCGCCCGTGGCGTGGAACGCGGAGGTGCTGGCGGTGGCGAAGCGGGACCTGGCGAAGGGCGAACTGGTCGACGGCATCGGCGGCGAGACCGTCTACGGCGTCACCGACTCCGCCCAGGCCGCCCGCGCGGGCGGTCACGTGCCGCTCGGCCTGGTCAGCGGCGCCCGCGTGCTGCGCGACGTGCCCGCCGGCACGGTGCTGACCGCCGCGGACGTCGCCGTCGACGAGACCACCACGATCGCGTCCCTGCGGCGCCTGCAGGACCGGCTCCTGCAGGGCGAGCCGGTGCGGGACCTGGTTCCGGCGTGAGGGGGACGACCATGGATCTGATCGGCGACGCCGGGCCGGCCCGCGAGGCGCTGGTCACCATGTGGACGATCCGGCGCTTCGAAGAAGCGGTGGACGACCTGTTCGCGCGCGGGCTCATGCACGGCACCATGCACCTGTCGATCGGGCAGGAGGCGGTGCCGGTCGGCGCCTGCCTGGCACTGTCCGAAGGGGACTACATCACCTCCACCCACCGCGGCCACGGGCACTGCATCGCCAAGGGCGCGCGGCTGGACGAGATGATGGCCGAGCTGCTGGCGAAGGAGACCGGGTACTGCCGCGGCCGGGGCGGGTCGATGCACATCGCCGACGTGGCGACCGGCAACCTCGGCGCGAACGGCATCGTCGCGGGCGGCGTGCCGATCGCGGCGGGCGCCGGGCTGGCGGTGCGGATGCGTGGCGGGCAGGAGGTCGTGGTCAGCTTCTTCGGCGACGGCGCGGTCAACGAGGGCGCCTGGCACGAGGGCGTCAACCTGGCCGCGATCTGGGACCTGCCGGTGGTGTTCGTGTGCGAGAACAACCACTACGGGATGTCGATGTCGGTGAGCCGCGCGTTCCGGGTCAAGCAGCTGTCCGAACGGGCCGCCGCCTACGGCATCCCCGGGGTGACGGTGGACGGCAACGATCCGCAGGCCGTGCACGACGCGGTCGCCGACGCGGTGGCGCGGGCCCGCGCGGGCGAGGGCCCGACGCTGGTCGAGGCGACCACCTACCGCTGGAAGGGCCACTCCAAGAGCGACAAGAACCTCTACCGCACCCGCGAAGAGATCGAGCAGTGGCGCGAACGCGACCCGATCGCCCGGTTCGAGCAACGGGTCGCGAACACGCTGGGAGACCAGGAAATCCAGGCCTGCCGGGACGAAGCCCGCGAGCGGGTGCGGGCGGCGATCCGCGCCGCCAACGCCGCGCCGGACGCCTCGGCGGACTCGCTGACCGAGGCGGTGTACGCGAAATGACCGCGGTGGCGGAACAGACCCGCACCCTGACCTACGCCGAGGCCGTGCGGGAGGCGCTGGCCCAGGCGATGACGGCCGACGAACGGGTGTTCCTGCTCGGTGAGGACGTGGGCACCTACGGCGGCGCCTTCGGCGTCACCGGCGATCTCGTGCACCGCTTCGGCGAGGAGCGGATCCGGGACACCCCGATCAGCGAGCTGGGCATCGTGGGCGCGGCGGTGGGAGCCGCGCTCGCCGGGATGCGGCCGGTGGTGGAGATCCAGTTCTCCGACTTCACCGCGCAGGCCATGGACCAGATCGTCAACCAGGCCGCGAAGATCCACTTCATGCTCGGCGGCGCGGCGACCGTGCCGATGGTGTTGCGCGCGCCCACCGGGTCCGGCACCGGCGCCGCCGCGCAGCACTCGCAGAGCCTGGAGGCGTGGTTCACGCACGTGCCCGGGCTGAAGGTGGTCATGCCGGCCACCCCGGCCGACGCGAAAACCCTGCTGCTGGCGGCGATCGACGATCCGAACCCGGTGATCGTGCTGGAGCACAAGCTGCTCTACAAGCAGAGCGGTCCCGTGCCGGAGGCGGCAACGCCCGCCCGGCTCGGCGAGGCAGCCGTGCGCCGGACCGGGGCGGACCTGACGATCGTGGCGACCGGGGTGATGGTGTCGCGTGCGCTGGAGGCGGCGGAGCAGCTGGCCGCGGACGGGGTCGAAGTGTCGGTGATCGACCCGCGCACGCTCAAACCGCTCGACGCGCAGCCGATCGTGGACGACGTGATCCGCACCGGGCGCGCGTTGCTGGTGCAGGAGGCGCCGAAGACGGCCGGGTTCATGGCCGAGATCGCCGCGACCATCGGCGAGTCCCCCGCGTTCGGGCACCTGCGCGCGCCGATCGCCCGGCTCTGCGGGCTCGACGTACCGATCCCGTACGCGCCGCAACTGGAGCGGGCGGCGGTGCCGCAGGTCGAGGACATCGTGCGGGCGGCCGCGGACCTGGTGCGGAGGTGGTGATGCCGGAAGCGCCGCTGGTCATGCCGAAGATGTCCATGACCATGACCGAGGGCACGCTGGTGGCCTGGCACAAGTCCGAGGGGGACGAGGTCCGCGCGGGCGAGGTCGTGTGCGAGGTGGCCACCGACAAGGTCGACATGGAGGTCGAGGCGCCCGCCGACGGCACCCTCGCCCGCATCGTCGCGCAGCCGGACGACGTGGTGGCCGTCGGCGAGCCGATCGCCTACCTGGCCACCGCGGCCGAGGACCTGCTGGCGGGCCTGTTCGACGGTCCCGCACCGGAACCGGAACCCGAACCCGTGCCCACGGCGCCGCGGCGGGTCGGGGCCGAACCCGCGCCTCCGCCCGCGGCGCGCGCGTCGCAGCCCGGCCCCGCCCCCGCGGCACCAGCGCGCGTCGCGGCTGAACCCGCACCCGCGCCCACAGCGCCGAGGCGGATCGCGGCCGAATCCGAGCCGGGGCCCACACCATCGACGCGAGGCGCGACCGAACCCGAACCCGCGCCCGCGCCCGCGGCACCCGAGCCACAGCCCGGCCCCACACCCACGGCCACACCACCGAGGCGGGTCGCGACCGCACCCACGGCCACACCACCGAGGCGGGTCGCGACCGCACCCACGGCCACATCACCGAGGCGGGTCGCGGCCGTGCCCGCCGCACGGCGGGTTGCCGCCGAGCGTGGCATCGACCTGGCCACCATCACCCCCACCGGGCCCGCCGCCACCATCCGGCTCGCCGACCTCCCGCCGCCGGCACCGCGGCGCAGCCTGCGCGCGGTGATCGCCCGGCGGATGTCCGCCAGCGCGCAGGTCCCCCAGTTCGTCGTCTACCGCGACCTCGACATGCCGGCGCGCGGCGACTGGACCACGGTGTTCCTGCGCGCCCTCGCCGGAGCGTTGCGGCGGCACCCCGAGCTGAACGCCGAATGGGCCCACGGCGACGTGCGGCGGCACGACCACGTGGGCGTCGCGCTCGCCGTGGACACCGGGCGCGGGCTGCTCGCCCCGGTGCTGCAGGACCCGGACCTCGACGACGGGCTGGCCGAGCGCGTCCGCGACCTGGTCCGGCGCGCCCGCGCCGGGAAGCTCACGCTCGCCGAGATGTCCGGCGGCACCACCACGTTGTCCAACCTCGGCGGGTTCGGGGTGGACGCCTTCCACGCGCTGCTCAGCCCGCCGCAGGCGACGGCGCTGGCCGTCGGCCGGGTGCAGGAGAAGGTGGTCCCGGTGCCCGGCGGCATCGGCCTGTCCCTGCGGTGCACGGTCGGTCTCACGGTCGACCACCGGGTCGGCGACGGCGCGGATGCCGCCCGGTTGCTGGCCTCGGTGCAGGAGCTGCTGACGTTATGATCGGCGGGATGGATCGACGTGCTCACGCCGCCGCCGTCGTGCTGGCCAGCGGGTCCGGGACCCGGGTCGGGGCCGACGTCAACAAGGTCTACCTGCCGCTCGCCGGGCGGCGGCTGGTGTCCTGGTCGCTCGGCGCGTTCGCGCGGGTGCCCGGGATCGGCGTGCTCGTCCTGGTCACCCGGCCGCAGGACCACGAGCTCGTCGAGTGGGTGCTGGAACGCGAGGTCGACGGCGCCGAGGTCGAGGTGGTGCACGGCGGCCGCAGCAGGCAGGAGTCCGAGCTGCGCGCGTTGCGGCACCTCGCCGAACGCATCGACAGCGGCGCGGTCGACACGGTGCTCCTGCACGACGGCGCCCGCCCGCTGGCCAGCCCGGCGCTGATCGCCGGAGTCCTGCAGGCGGCGCGGCGGCACGGCGGCGCGGTACCCGGCCTCGCGGCCGACGACATCATGGCCGTCGCGGACGGCGGGCTGGCGAACCTGCCGCGCGGCACGGCGATCCGCGCCCAGACCCCGCAGGCGTTCCACGCCCGCCCGCTGCTGGACGCCTACGAAGAGGCCGCGCGGCAGCGGTTCGAGGGCACCGACACCTCGTCGGTCATGGAGCGCTTCTCCGGGCTGCCCATCCACTGGGTGGCCGGGGAGCAGGAGAACATCAAGGTCACCTACGCACACGACCTGGTGATCGCCGAGCAGGTCCTGACCTCGGCGAACTACCGGAGATGAGGCAGCGATGGGCACTGTCCGGCACGCGGAACTGACCTGCTCCCGGTGCGGCACGGACACCGTGCACGAGGTCGTCTACGCCGGGCGGCTCCTCGCCGAGGTCACCTGCACCGCCTGCGGGCGGACCTACGGCCGCGACGTGCGCGCCGACTACCTGGCCGACCTGCGCCAGCGGCTGGTCAGCAAACCGAAGCGCATGCTGCGCCGCCTGCGCAAGGACCCGCTGCGGTTCGCGAGCTCACTGCCGAAGACCGTGCCGGCCAAACCGCTGGAACTGCTCTCGGAGATCCGGGTGGTGTGGCACTCCGGGAAGAACCGGCGGCCGCGGGGCGGCCACTGAACCTCGTCGCGGGCGGGAACTCACATGCCGAGCAGCGCCGCGAACGCCTTCCGCTCCGTCACACCGAGCTTCGCGCCCGCCCGGTAGAGGTGGCCCTCCACGGTGCGGACCGAGACGACGAGCCGGTCGGCGATCTCGCGGTTGGACAGCCCGTGCGCGGCCAGCGTGACGATCTCACGCTCCCGATCGGTGAGCGGCAAGGGTTGCTCCGCTGACGCCAGGGCGGGTGTTCGCGCGCCTTCGCAGGCCTGGGCCAGATGGTGCGCGCGTGTGGCGGCGGCACGGGCCGCCGCCGTGCGACCGCCCCGCGTGTGCGCGGCGGCGGCTTGGGCGGCGGCGTCGGCGGCCGCCAGCTGGTCGCCCATGTCCTCCAGCGCCCGGGAGACGGCGAGCAGCGCGTCGGCGTCGTCGTGGGCGAGCGCGGCGGCGTGGGTGGCGGCGGCCGCCGCCCGGGGACCGTCCACCTGGTCCGCCAGCTCGGCGAGCCGCGGCGCGGCGCCCCGGTCGCCGAAGCACACGGCGACGTGGAGCGCGTAGACCTCGAACGCGGGCTGGCCGCGCTCGGCCGCGAGGCGGGCGGCTTCGCGGGCGCCCCGGATCGCGGCGCTGACCGCTCCTTCGGCCGCCCGCACCCACGCGCGGGCGAGCAGGAGTTCGGGGTCGAACAACGCGGTCGACGGGTGCCGCTCGACCTCCGCGGCGGCCAGCGCCACCGCCGCTTGGCCGGCCTCCCCCGCCATGGCCAGCGCCTGCGTCAGCGCGAGGAGGTTGCCGAAACCCGGCCCTTGCTGCCGGACCGGCCCCAGGCCTGCCTCGGCCTCCCGGAGCCTGCGGATGGCCGTGCGCAACCGGCCCCGGTAGAGCGCGGCGTATCCGAGCAGCGCCACGCCGAGCAGTTGCAGCGGCCCGGGGATCTCGGTGCCCTGCCGGTACCGGGTCCGCGCGAGGTCCTCCACGCCGCGCAGCTCCCCGGCGAGCCGCAGGCCGAACAGGTGGGCTTCGCACAGCCCGAACGACGGAACGACCGCGTCGAACGACCGCTCGGCGGCGGCGTAACCGGGTGCGGCGGCGGACTCCAGCTCACCCGCCCGGCCGAGGGGTCCCAGCCCGCCGACCGCCGCCCACGCCGCGAGCAGGATCGCGTGCGGCGGCAGCGCGCCGGCCGCCCGCGCCGCGGCCGCGGTCTCGATCGCCTCCCGCGATCGTCCCGCGGCCGCGCGGAAGAGCGCGCGGATCGCCAGGATCGGCGCCAGGGCCTCGGACCGGCCGACGGCGACCTCCGCCCGGTCCAGCACGGCCTCGGCGTCGGCCGGGCGGCGGCAGGAGAAGAACAGGTTCCCCGCGCGAGCCACGGCGACCACGCTGCGCTGGGAGTCGTCGGCGGCGAGCGGGGCGAGCGCGGACAACCGGGCCTCCGCCTCGTCCCCGCGGGTCAGCCAGGACAGTGCGAAGCCGAGCGTCAGCCGCGCCTCGAATCCGCCTCCGGCGTCCACGGCCGTCTGGGCCAGCCGGGCGGCGAGCGGGACGTCGAGCAGCGCGATGGCCCGCTGCGCGGCGAGCGTGTGCAGCCGGGGGTCCGGATCGAGGTCGGAGTCCAGGACGAGCACCGCCCGCCGCATCGTGTCGTCGGCGCGCCGGGCTCCGGTGTCCTCGATCGCCTGGGCGATCCGGCCGCGCAGCCGCCGCGCCCGCAGCACGCCCAGCGCCTCGCGGCGCACCTCGCCGTAGAGCGGGTGCGCGAGCCTGGCCTCCAGCCGGCGCCCGTCCGGTTCCACGGCGACCAGGCCCTCCGCTTCGGCCTGCTCCACGCCCGCGGCGCTGGTCAAGGCGGTGAGCAGGGGGACGCCGAGTGGCTCGCCGAGCGCGAGGACGTCCACCACGTCGCGGACCGCGCCGGACAGCCGGCCCATGCGGGTGGTCACCAGGTCGGCCAGGCCCGGCGACAGAGCGGGGTGGCCCGACCAGCGCCACACCCCGCGAACCACGCGCAGGCCACCACCGGCCACCTCGCCGTCGACGAGCTGGCGCAGGTAGAGCGCGTTGCCGCGGCACAGCGTCCACAGCCGGGCCGCGCCGGCGCTGTCCACCGGGCCGCCGAGCACCGCCTCCAGCAGGGCCACGGTCTCGGCCTCCGACAGCGGCTGGACCTCCAGCCGCTCCAGGTGACCGTCCTTCCACAGCGCGGTCACCGCGTCCGGCGCCGGTTCACCGCTGCGGACCGTGAGCACCACCGTGGCGACGCGGCGCAGCACGAACTGGTGCACCAGCGACGCGGACAGCGCGTCCAGGAGATGGGCGTCGTCCACGCCCAGCACGACACCGCCACGGCCGGTCCCGGTGAGCGCCTCCGTGGCCTCGCGGAGCAGCTGGGTCGCGTCGCCGCGCACCCCGGTCAGCACGGGGGCGAACGCCCCGAGCGGCACGGCACGGGCCGACGCGGTCGCCGCGATCCACACCGTTCCGGCGTGCCGCCTGCCGGCGGCGGCCAGCGCCTCCCGTGCCAGGCGGGTCTTGCCGACCCCGGCCGCACCGGCCAGCACCACGCCGTTCCCCGCGCCGCGCCGCACCACGGCGTCGACGAACCGCAGCTCCTCAGCCCGGCCGGTCAACGGCCAGTTCAGGCCCACGACACGGGACGGTAGACGCTCACCGTCCCGGCGTCTTCCACCCGGCGGGCGATATCCGAGTAGCGCACTACTCGTGTGCTCCGCCGGCGCGGGGATCAGGCTGGGCGCGGCATGGTTCCGCGTTCCCGAAAGGAGGGACGTCATGGTTGCGGTGAACACCGAGCCCCGGTCCGGCCTGTACCTGCCGCCGGTGGCGAGGTACCTGATGGGTGTGGCCGCGGTGCTGGCCCCGCTGCTGATCGCCGTCGGCCTGGCGCTGGACCTGGACATCACCGGCACCAGCAACACCGCCATCGCGCAGCGGATCGCCGCCGACCTCGACGGCTACCCCACGCAGGCCTGGCTGGGCGCGGTGTCGGCGTTGTTGTGGGCGCCCGCCGTGCTCACGGCAGGCCGCGTGGCCCGGCGCAACTCGCCCAGGCTCGGACTGGCGGGCACGGTGCTCGCGTTCGGCACGGCGATCCCGAGCGCTCTGGACACCGAGGCGCTGGCCTACGTCGCGCTCAAGAGCGGCGTGCCGGTGCCGACCGCGGTGACCATGATGGACACGGCCGACGACATCCCGTCGGGGATTCTCGGTTTCGTCTTCTTCGCCGGGCTCCTCGGGCTGATCCTGCTCGGCGCCGCCATCGTGCGCGGGCACGCGGCCCCGCCGTGGGCCGGTGTCGCGCTCGTCGTGGCGGCGGTGGCCATCCCGGTCTCGTGGTTCTCCGGCTCCGGGGTCGCGGCGCTGATCGCGTGGCTCGTCCTGACCGCGGGGTTCGCCGGATGCGCGCTGGCACTGATCACCGACCGGGAGGCGTGATGAACGGCAAGATCCACCTGTCCGGGCCCGGTGAGGGCCTCCCCCTCGCCATGAGCGACGGGATCCACACGGTCAAAGCCGGAGCCGAACACACCGGTGGTGTGTACGAGGTGTTCGAGGTCGACGCACCCCGGGCGCCCGCGGCGCCGCCGCACCGGTCGCCGTGGGCGGGGACGATGTACGTCCTCGACGGCGCGGTCACGGTGCACGCCGATGGCGAGACCCACGACCTCGGGCCGGGCGCAGCCGTCACGATCCCCGCGCAGTGCGCCTTCACCTTCGAAGTGACCACCGAGAACGCGCGGCTGCTGGCGGTCACCACCGGCGACGGCGCGGGCCGGTTCTTCGCCGACTTCGCCGCGACCGTCCCGGCGGACCGGCCCCTCGAGGAGGTCCTGCCCCGGCTGCTGGAGGTGACCCGCCGGCACGGCGTGAGCATCGCCGAACCGGGCAGCTGAGCCGGCAGTGGACAACGCCGCGAGGGGATCCCGTGCGGGCGGGCGACCGTCCACACGGGACGCGGCGATCGCGCGGCTGCCGGAGGTCTACGCCCAGGCGCTGCGGCTGCGCGACGCCGGCGTTCCGCGGTCACGGATCGCTGCCCGGTTGCGGGTGGAACCCCAGTCGCTGGACGCCCTCTTCGTGATCGCGGAAGCGAAGCTCGGCACGTTGCTCGACGAGGACGCATGACTCGCCAACGGCGGCGCCTCACGCCGGGCCGGGCGTGACCGCTCGCAGCCGGTGCAGCCGCAGCCCGAGCTGGAGTTCCAGGTTGTCCTCCTGGCGCCAGTCGACGCCGAGCAGCTCGCCGGCCCGGTCCAGCCGCTTCAGCAGGGTGTTGACGTGCAGGTGCAGCGCCCGCGCGGTCGCCGCGACGTTGGCGCGGTTGGCGTAGTACGCGTCGAGCGTGCCGACGAGGTCCGTGCCGCGCCGGTGGTCGTAGTCCAGCAGCGGGCCGATCGTGCCCGCGACGAACCGGTCGAGGTCACGGACCCGTTCGGTGTCGAAAACCATGGCGTAGAGGGCGTAGCGCGCCGTGGTGGCGCCCAGGTCCGTGTGCCCCAGCGCGCGCACCACCGCGCTGCAGCGGCCGGCCAGTGAGAAGGCGCGGGCCCAGTCCTGGTTGACCGCGGGCTCCCCCACGACCGTGACCGGCGCGCCCGCCGCGCGGCGCAGGCGCCGGTGGACCTCCTCGACGGTCCGGTCGTCGTCGGCGCTGGGCAGGATCATGGTGGCCCGGCCCAGGTGCTCACCGGCGAGTCCGGCGCGGTCCCTGGCGATGTCGTGCAGGTGCCGCGACAGCTCGGTGGACGACAGCGCGGCGGAGTCGGCGACGAGGACCAGGTCCAGGCGGTCGACGTCGATGTTGCGAGCCCGGGCGCGGGTGCGCTGGGCCGCGCTGGTCCCGGGGCTGCCGACCATCAGCTCGGTCAGCAGCTCCCCGCTCAGCCGCTCGCTCGCCTCGGCGACGGCCCGTTCCTTGAGGATGAGCAGCCCCAGGATGTGGGTGGCCCGTTCCAGGGTGCGCACGTCCATGTCGTCCCGGACACCGCGGTCGCCGCCTGCCGCCCGGCTCCACGCCAGCGCGCCGAGGAAGCTGTCGCCGGCCTGGATCGACGCGACGCTGTGGGCGACACCCGCGCCGTCGACCGACGTGGTGCACCGGCCCGATCGCTGCGCGTTCCGGAAAGCCTCGGCCAGGTCGTCCCCGGCGGGAGCCCGGCACGGGTCCGCCGCCGAGTCCCCGCGGACGACCGCGACGCCGGCCCGGTCGAGGAGCGTGACACTGCCGCCCAGCTGATCGGCGAGGAGCTGCACGACGTCGCCGGGCGTCCCGCCCTCCAGCACCACGCCGGTGAGGGCTTCGTGGCTCGCCTGCGCCCGCTCCATGACGGCCACGTGCTCCTCGATCTTCCGGTACGCGATCCGCAGCTCCTGCAGGGCGGTCCGGCTGGCGTCGTAGAGCCGGGCGTTGTCCAGCGCGACCGCGGCGTGATCGGCGAACGCGCTCAGCAGGGCGATCTCCTCGGCCTGGAAGGACCGCTCGGACCGGTCCGCGGCGAACAGGGCGCCCACCGCCTCGCCCCGGATCACCAGCGGCACACCGAGCAGCGCGACGAGCCCCTCGGGGCCGACCACACGGTCGAAGTCCGGGTCGTGGGCGATGCTGGTGGCCGCGGCGTAGTCGCGCACCCAGTGCGGGCTCCGGGACGCCAGCACCTTGCCGCCCAGCCCCACGTTCGCGGGAATGGACGCGGCCAGGAACGACGCGGAGATCGTCCCCTCCGACGCCCTGGCCGACAGCCTCCCGTCCGCGCCGACCAGCGACAGGTACGTGAAGTCCGTGCCGATCAGGTCGTGGGCGTGCCGGACGATCGAGCGCAGCACCTCGTCGAGCTCGCCCAGCGCGGTGAGCGACTTGGCGGTCGCGTACAGGGACGTCAGTTCGCGCTGACGGCGCATGAGCGGGTGCGATTCGCCCGCGGGGTCGCCGGCCACAGTGCCATACCTCCTCCGCGCCAGAGGGAAGAAAGAACCACCAGAACGGCGTGAGGTGTGGATGATACACACCTCAACCACCCGGCAGTGGCGCACCTAACCTGACCGCCATCACCCGTGCTCCCAACGAAGGCGGCATGTATGGCAACCCCGCTCGCGCAACCCGACGGACAGCCCGGACAACTCGGCTCCGGCACGCCCACGGCCCCGCGCCGGTCCTTCCGCAAACTGCTGGCGGTGGGGCTCATCGGCAGCTCGATCGAGTGGTACGACTTCTTCCTCTACGGCACCGCGGCGGCGCTGGTGTTCCCCAAGGTGTTCTTCCCGCACTCCTCGGCGCTGACCGGAACCCTCCTCGCCTTCAGCACCTTCTGGGCCGGCTTCGTGGCCCGCCCCATCGGCGGGGTGCTCGCCGGGCACCTCGGCGACAAGTACGGGCGCAAACCGGTGGTGGTCACCTGCCTCGCGCTGATGGGCGCGGCGACCTTCCTGATCGGGTGCCTGCCCAGCGCGGCCAGTATCGGCGCGCTGGCCCCGACGCTGCTGGTCGTGCTGCGGTTCGTCCAGGGGCTCGCGGCGGGCGGCCAGTGGGGCGGGATCGTGCTGCTGCTCACCGAATCCGCGGGCGCGAAGCGGCGCGGCTTCGCCGGGACCTTCGGGCAGACCAGCGTGCCCGTCGCGGTGATCATCTCGAACCTGATCTTCGTGGCGGCCAGCAGCCTGATGCCGGACGACGCTTTCCTCAGCTGGGGCTGGCGCATCCCGTTCCTGGTGAGCGTCGTGATGTTCGTGGTCGTCCTCTACATCCAGACCAAAGTGGAGGACACGCCGGAGTTCCGCGAGTTGCAGCAGCGGGCGTCGCGGCCCGAAAAAGCGGTGGTCCGGGCGCCACTGGCGCAGGTGGTGCGCACCAAGTGGGGGACCATCCTGCTCGGCTGCGGGATCCTCTCGGCCACCAACAGCCTGTTCTACGTCAGCATTTCCGGCCTGCTGAGCTACGGCACCGGCTCGCTCGGGCTGGAGCGCAACCCCCTGCTCGCGGTCGTGCTGGCCAGTTCGGTGGCGATGCTGGTGACGATCCCGTGGTCCGGTCACCTCTCGGACAAGGTGGGGCGGCGGCCGCTGATCCTGATCGGCGGGCTGGGGGTCGCGGTCTGGGCCTTCCCGTACTTCTGGCTCGTCGACAGCGCGTCGCTGCCGCTGATCTTCGTCGCGGTGGTGGTGGGTTTCGTGTTCCAGTGCCTCACCTACGGCCCGATCGCGAGCTTCCTCGGCGAGCTGTTCGCGCCCAACGTCCGCTACTCCGGCGCGTCGCTGGCCTACCAGCTCTCCGCGATCATCGTCAGCGGTGGCACGCCGTTCCTCATGACCGCGCTCATCGCGCAGACCGGGAGCACCCTGCCGGTCGCCGCCTACATCGCGCTCATGGGGCTGATCACCTTCGTCAGCGCGTGGTTCCTGCCCGAGACGAACCCCGCCCAGGTCCGCGAAGATCCGCACGCCGTGCCCGGCGCGCACCTCTACCGCTGAAACGAGGACGGCATGAAGACCTCGCATTGGACAGCCGTGCCCGCGGCCCTCGTGCTGCTGGCGACCGGATCCCCCGCGGCGACCGCCGCCCCGCCGTCGACGCCGATGTGCGCGCCACTGGCGGGAATGCACATCCCGGCCTCGGCGATGAGCCTGCCGACCTCCGGCGGCCGCGTCACGGCTGCAACGGCCACGACCAGCGTGGTCAGCGGCGAGACGATCGAGTACTGCCGGGTCGACGCCGACATCTTCCCCGTCGACCCCGCCGCGCCCGCCATCAAGATGCGCGTGGCCCTGCCGTCCGGCTGGAACCACAAGGCGATCATGTTCGGCGGTGGCGGCTACAACGGCACCATCCCGGACCTGACGGCGAACGTGCCGTTCGGCCCCGCCGACCAGCCGGCGCCACTCGCGCGGCGGTACGCCACGTTCGCCAGCGACTCCGGCCACCAGCAGGGCCCGGCCGCGCTGCCGTCGCTGGACGGGTCGTTCGGCGTGAACGACGAGGCGCTGCGCAACTTCGCCGCCGGCGACGCGCTGAAGAAGACCCACGACGCCAGCCGGTACCTCATCCGGCAGGCCTACCGCGCGAAGCCCGCCGAAGTCTACTTCGCCGGAGGTTCCACCGGCGGCCGTGAAGCCCTCGTCGTCGCGCAACGGTGGCCGGAAGCGTTCGACGGCGTGATTTCCGCCTACCCCGCCTGGAACAACCTCGCCGAGGTCCTGTACCTGGGGCACCTGACACAGATCCTGTCCCGGCCCGGCGCGTTTCCCGGGCCGGACAAGCAGACGCTCCTCTACACCAGCGTCATCGGCGCGTGCGACGGCCTGGACGGCGTCGCGGACGGGGTCGTGTCGAACCCGGGCGGCTGTCACTTCGACCCGCGCACGCTGCGCTGCCCGGACGGCGCGGACACCGGGCCGGGGTGCCTGTCGGATGCGCAGATCGCCGCCGTGACCGCGATGTCCACCCGGTTCGAGTGGCCGTACCGGATCGCCAGCGGCGAAACCGGCTACCCCGGTTTCCCGTTCCTCTCCGGCGCGGACATGCGCACCCCGTTCCTCGGGTTCGGCACCACCGCGCCGGCCAACCCGATGCCGCTGACCAGCGGTTACGGCATGCAGTACTGGGACCAGTGGGTGAAGTACTTCCTGACCCGCGACCCCGGCCACGACCCGCTCGCCGTGGACCCCCGCGAACCCGGGCCGTGGCTGGACCGGATCAGCAGGCTGTCGACGATCCAGGACCGCAACGACGTGGACCTGCGCCGCTTCGCGGCCCACGGCGGCAAGCTGATCCTGCTGCACGGCGCCGCGGACGAGCTGGTCTCGGACCGGTCGACGAGCGACTACTACCGGCGGGTGCGCGCGGAACTCGGCCCGCGGACCACGGACGGGTTCCTGCGGTACTACGTGGTGCCCGGAGCCAACCACGCGAACGCGGGCACGCCGGCCTTCGCCGCGGGCTGGGACTCGCTGTCCGCGCTCGAACGCTGGGTCGAAAGAGGACAGTCGCCGGTGGACCCGGTCGTCACCGACACACGCCACCAGCGCACCCGTCCCCTGTGCGAGTACCCGGAGTGGCCGGAGTACCGCGCGGGCGACCCGGACCGCGCGTCGAGTTTCGCCTGCACCCGCTGACCCCGACACAGGAAGATCCCCATGCTCGGCTTGATGCAAGACCGTCCCCTGTCCCTGCCGCACGTGTTCCGGCGCGTCGAACGCCTCTTCGGGCACAAGACCGTGGTGTCCGGGCGGGTCGGCGGCGAGACCACGACGACCTGGGCGCAGGTGTGCGCGCGGACGCGGCGGCTGGCCGCCGCCCTCGACGAGCTCGGCGTCCCGGCCGGCGCCCGGGTGGGCACGTTCGCGTGGAACAGCCACCGGCACGTCGAGCTCTACCTGGCCGTGCCCTGCACCGAACGGGTGCTGCACACGATCAACCACCGGCTGTTCGGCGAGCAGATCACCTACATCGTCAACGACGCCGCCGACGACGTGCTGTTCGTCGACCGCTCCATCCTGCCCGCCGTCTGGCCGCTGGTGGGCACGTTCACCACGGTGCGGGCGGTGGTGGTGATGGACGACGGGAGCGACGCCGAAATCCCGGACGACGACCGCGTCCACGACTACGAGGAACTCCTGGCCCGGGCCGGCGACACCGCCCGCGAGTTCACTGTGGACGACGAGAACACCGCGGCCGCGTTGTGCTACACCTCGGGCACCACCGGCGATCCCAAGGGGGTGCTCTACAGCCACCGGTCGGTGGTGCTGCACGCCGCGCTGTTGCTGATGGTGGACACCTTCGGCATCAGCGAGCGCGACGTGGTGATGCCGATCGTGCCGATGTTCCACGTCAACGCGTGGGGACTGCCCTACGCGGCCATGCTGTGCGGGGCCGATCTGGTGCTGCCCGGGCCGGCGATGTCCCCGCCGGAACTGGCGGGGATGCTCGCCCGCCACCGGGTCACGTTCGGGGCCGCGGTCGCCACGATCTGGCGTGGCCTGGTGCCCCTGCTCGGCGAGCACGACTTCTCCGCGGTCCGCCAGATCGTGTCCGGCGGGGGCGCGGTCGACGAGGCGCTCACCCGCGCCTACCAGGACGCGATCGGGCTGCCGCTGACCAATGCCTGGGGGATGACCGAAACCAGCCCGGTCGTGACCACCTCGCGGATCGCCACCGTGCACGACGACGACCCGGACGAACAGCGGCGGGCGCTGCTCGCCACCCCGGGACCCGCCGTGCCGCTGACCGAGGTCCGCATCATCGGCGACGACGGGCGGGAAGCCCCGTGGGACGGGCAGACGCCGGGCGAGTTGCAGGCCGCCGGCCCGACGATCGCCGCGGGCTACTTCGGGTCGCGCGACGGGGCGGACGCCTTCACCGCCGACGGGTGGCTGCGCACCGGGGACGTGGCGACGATCGACCGGCACGGCTACGTGCGGATCGTCGACCGCACGAAGGACCTCGTGAAGTCGGGCGGCGAGTGGATCTCCTCGGTGGAGCTGGAGAACGCGATCATGGCGCACCCCGGGGTCGCCGAAGCCGCGGTGATCGGAGTGCCCGACGACAAGTGGGGCGAGCGCCCGCTGGCCTGCGTGGTGCCGGCCGCCGGGGCCACGCTCACCGCCGAGGAGGTGCGGGACCACCTGCGGGGCCGCGTGGCGTCCTGGTGGCTGCCCGACGAGGTGTTCTTCTGCGACGAGATCCCCAAGACGGCGACCGGGAAGTTCGCCAAGCAACGGCTCCGGTCTCAGATCGAGACAGCTCGCGGGAGTTCCGGGTGCTACACCAACCGGGACACTGTGGCACGAAGGAGCAACGGATGATCTTCATCACGGCCAAGTTCCGCGTCAAGGACGAGCACGCCGACCGGTGGCCGGACATCGCGCGGGAGTTCACCGCGGCGACCCGCGCCGAGCCGGGGTGCCTGTGGTTCGAGTGGTCCCGCAGCCTCGACGACCCGGCCGAGTACGTTCTGGTGGAAGCGTTCCGGGACGCCGACGCCGGGGCCAGGCACGTGCGGTCCGCGCACTTCCGGGCCGCCCAGGAGACGCTTCCCCGGCACCTCGCCGAGACACCGCGGATCGTGAACACGGTCCTGGACCAGGACGACTGGTCCCCGCTCGGCGAGATGGCCGTGCGGGACTGACGTTGCCGGTGGGGCGGCGCTCAGCTCAGCATCGGCTCGACCCGGCAGCCGCGCGGAACCGGCCTCACCGGCGGGGGTGCTCGGCCCCCGCCGGGTCGATCCGCCAGCCGGACCCGGTCAGTGCGCTGAGCGCCCGTTCCAGGCACTCGCCGTGCGGGCGCTCAGCGGCTTCCTCCCCGCGCGGCTCCTCGACGATCGGCTCGTTCAGCGTCATCCCCTCTTCCCTCCTGACTCGCCCCCAGCACACCAGAGCCCGGCCGGCGCGGCGGTCTCATTGTGAGACAAGGGAAACCGCCGCGCGCCAGTAGCGTACGGGGACCCCGAGCGTTCCAGGAGGCGCCGATGCTGGACCTGCACTACGAGTCGGGAGCGGTGGTGGTCCGCTTCCGGGCGCCACGACCGCTGAGCGCCGAACTGCTCGACGGGCTCGCCGCGGCTCTCGCCTACATCGGGCCCGGGCATCCGATCGTCCTGACCGGCGTGGACGGTGTCTTCGCGGCGGACGTCGCGCCCGGGGACAGCGCGGCGCTGGACCGGCTGCCGCCGGTGCTGGAGGCCCTGCGCGCCCACCCGCTTCCCGTCGTGGCCGCCCTCAACGGCGACGCCGTCGGCGCGGGCTACCACCTGGCGGAGGCCGCCGACGCTCGCATCATTTCGGGCGGGATCGTGCAGCCCGCGCCTCCGCACGGGGTTCGTCACCGTCCGCTCGCTGCGGTGGCGGCAGGGCTGGCCGAGGTCCACTGCGCACCGGAGGACCTCATCGGTACCGCCCTCCGGCACGCCCGCGCACAGGCACCGGTCGCCGGCTGACGCACGCAGCGGGGCCCCACGCAGCACGCGTGGGGCCCCGTCGCCGTACTCAGTAGATGTTGGACGGGCGAACCATGCCCTCGGCGAGGTCACCGGCGCCCGGAGCGATGATCGCGCCGGGGTTGACCAGCACCTCCTCCACGATCGCGGTCTCCGTGGTGATCAGCAGCGCCGCGATCGACGCCGCGCTCTCCAGCGCCGAACGGGTCACCTTGAGCGGGTCGACCACCCCGGCGGCGAACAGGTCGGTGTACTCGCCGGTCAGCGCGTCGAACCCGCCGCCGTTGTCCATTGCGGACACCCGGGCCAGCACCTCGTCACCGTCGTAACCGGCATTCTCAGCGATCCACCGCAACGGCTCCCCCAGCGCCCGGCGCACGATCTCGCGGCCCTGCGCCGCGTCGCCGTCGAGGCCGACCAGGTCCACACATCGCGCGGCCTGCGCCAGCGACGCCCCACCGCCGGCGACCACGCCCTCCTCCAGCGCCGCCCTCGCCGCCGCCAGCGAGTCCTCGACCCGCAGCATCCGCTCCTTGAGCTCGACGCTGGTGGCGGCGCCGACGCGGACGACGGCGATGCGCCCGGACAGCCGGGCGATGCGCAGCCGCAGGCTGTCCTGGTCGTGCTCGATGCGGGCCCGCTTGAGCTGCTTGTCCAGCTGGCCGATCCGCGCCCGCACGGCCTGCTCGTCGCCGGCCCCGCCGATGATCGTCGTGGTGTCCTCGGTGATCGTGATGTGCTCGCAGCGGCCGAGGTCGGCCTCGGTGACCTCGGCCAGGGTCAGCCCGGAGTCGTCGCTGACCACCCGGCCGCCGAGCGCGGCGGCGAGGTCCTCCAGCTCGGCGACCCGCCGGTGCCCGAAGCCGGGCGCGCGCACCACGACCGCGGGGTAGGTGCCGTGCACGTTCCCGCTGAGGATCATCTGCAGCGCGGGCCCGTCGACGTTCTCGGCGAGGATCACCAGCGGCCTGCCGAGCCGCCGGGCGGCCTCCACGGTCGGCATCAGGTCCTGCACCTGGCTGATCTTCTTGTTGGTCAGCAGGATCGCGGGATCGTCGTAGGCGGCCTCCATCCGATCCCGGTCGGTGACCATGTACGGCGAGGTGTAGCCGTGGTCGAACTCGATCCCGTCCACCAGCTCGACCCCCAGGCCGGGCTCGTCGGACTCCTCCACCTCGACCACGCCTTCCCGGCCCACCGCGGCCAGCGCCTGGGCGATCACGCGGCCGATGCGCTCGTCGTCGCTCGCCGCCAGCGTGGCGATCCGCTCCAGCTCGGCCTCACCCGACACCTGGGCCGCGGACTTGCGCAGGTACTCCACGACGGCCTCGACGGTCTCCTCGATACCGCGGCGCACCCGCATCGGGTTCGCCCCCTCGCCGAGGGCGGCCAGCCCCTCCCGCACCATCGCCTGGGCGAGCACCGTCGCGGTGGTGGTGCCGTCGCCGACGGCCCCGTTGGTCTTCATCGCGACTTCCTTCACCAGCTGGGCGCCCATGTTGGCGAAGGGTTCCGCCAGCTGCACCTCCCTGGCGATGGTGACGCCGTCGTTGGTGATGGTCGGCGGGCCGGTCAGCTTCTCCAGCACCGCGTTGCGCCCCTTGGGGCCCAGGGTGACCTTGACCGCGTCGGCCAGCGTGTTGACGCCGAGTTCCAGCCGGCGCCGCGCCTCGACGCTGAACCGCAGCTGCTTCGCCATGATTCCTACTTCCTTTCCGTGCCGGGAACAGCACGCGGTTCAGGGGATGAGGATCGCCCGGCCGCGGACCTTGCCCGCGCTCAGGTCGTCGATGGCCTGCTGGAACTCCTCCAGCCGGTAGCGGGCGGTGTGCAGTTTCACCTTGCCCTGGGCGGCGAGCACCATCAGGTCCTGCAGGTCGGTGTAGGAGCCGACCAGGTTGCCGATGAAGTTGATCTCGGTGGAGATGATGTCGATGGTCGGCACGTCGAGGTTCTCGCCGTAGCCGACGACGTAGTAGTTGCCCGCGCGGCGCAGCATGCGCACGCCCTCCGACGTCGAGCCGCCCTCGCCGACGAAGTCGAGTACGGCCTCGGCGCCGTGCCCGCCGGTCAGGTCGAGCACCTCCGGCACGTGGTCGCCATCGGCCACCACGGTGACGTCGGCGCCGACCTGCTCGGCCAGCCGCAGCGCCGCGGGGTTGCGGTCCACGACGACGAGCGTGGCCGCGCTCATCGCCTTCAGGCACTGGATGCCGATGTGGCCCAGACCGCCTGCCCCGATGATCACGCACACCTCCCCCGGCCGCAGCACCTTCGCCGCCTTGGCGGCGGCGTGCTGCGCGGTGAGCCCGGCATCGGCGAGCGCGGCCACGTCGGCCGGCTCCAGGCTGTCGTCGAGCTTGACGCACGACCGCGCCGAGGTGAGCAGGTATTCGGCGTACCCGCCGTGGGTGTCGATGCCGGGGAACCGCGAGTTCTCACAGTGCACGTCGTCGCCGAGCCGGCAGGACCGGCACAGGCCGCAGGTGATCAGCGGGTGGAGGATCACCTTGTCCCCCACCGCCACGTTCGTGACCGCGTCGCCGACGGCGTGCACCCAGCCGGCGTTCTCGTGGCCGATCGTGTAGGGCAGGACGACGCCGGACTTCTCCGCCCACTGCCCTTCCAGGATGTGCAGATCGGTCCGGCACACGCCCGCCGCGCCCACCCGGACCACGACGTCCAGCGGCCCGGTGATCTTGGGCTCCTCCACGTCGCGCAGTTCCAGGTTCGAGTGGTAGCCGGTGACCTGTGCGGCTTTCATGGGTGGCTCCTGGTGTTGGTGACGACCGGGGCGGAGCCGGCGGGATCGACGCCGGCGTAGCGGGTGGCGAGCAGGCCCCGGCAGAAGTGGGCGTTGCCTTCGATGGACACGCGGGTGGTGGTGGCCAGCCGCAACCGCAGCGCCACGTCCGAGCGCGCGACCGGCGTCCCGTCGTGGTCGACCATCACCCGCGCCTGCGAGTGGTTGGGCAGGCCGATGGCCTCCCGCCGCCGCATCAGGGCCGACTTCAGGCGGCCCTCCGCCAGGTCGAACAGCTCCAGCAGCGGCAGTTCCTCGACCGTCCAGGCCCCGCTGGCCAGCACCGACCGGCAGCACCGCTCCATCGCGGCCAGGTGGGCCTTGCGCTGGAAGGTCCGGCGCAGCTCGTCGAGACTGTCCTGCGCCTCCACGCCGAAGGTTCCGACGTAGCCGAGCCCGGCGGCGGTACCGGCGTTGATCTTGTCGGAGTCGTGGTGGTCGTCGAGCAGCACCCGCACCCGGCCCGCACCGGGCACCGCGGCCAGCGCGTCGTAGGCGTCGGCCACCATGAGGTAGGCGAAGTTGGGGGCGCAGAACGACGTGGGCAGCCGCAGGTGCACCTCCACCCCGTCGTCGTCGATCGCCACGGACCGGACGAAACCCAGCTCGGTCACCGGTTCGTCCAATTCCGGGTCGAACACCGTGGACAGCGCCGCGAGCACCTCGGCTTCGACGGACACGGCCATCCGGGTCATGGGGCACCAGCTCCCGCGGCGACCTCGGCGTCGGCGTCGCCGGCCTGGGTCGGCAGGCGCAGCTGCCGCGGCACGTCCAGGTCGTACAGCGCGGCGGCGTTGAGGCCGAGGATCTTCTTCTTCTGGTCGGTGGTGATCGGCGCGTACTCCGGCATGTCCGCCGGGATCTGGAAGTCGACGAACTTCTCCACGAGCCACTTCGGCGTCCACAGCGCGTAGTCGCTGCCGAAGAGGATCTTGTCCTCGCCGATCCAGTACAGCAGCTCGCCGATGATCTGGGCGAAGTAGCGCGGCCGCGTGTGGATGAACGGCATCGCCACCGCCAGCCCGCCGTAGACGTTGGACTCCTGCGTGGCGATCCAGCAGAAGTCCTCCAGCCGCGGCAGCCCGACGTGCTCGACGACGAAGTTGAGGTCGAGGTAGTCGGTGGCGACCTTGTCGATGTCGGCGACGTCGAACGCGTCCCGGTCCAGCGGCCGGATCGTCGGTCCCTTGTGGACGTGGATGTTGCGGATCCCCAGTTCCAGGCACTCCTCGAGGTACCGGCGCGACCACGGCTCGTCGAGCTTGTAGCCGCGCGAGTCGCCGTGCCATTCGGCGGTGTAGAGCTTGACGCCCTTGAGCCCGAAGCGTTCCGCGTCCCGGCGCAGCTGCTCCAGCCCGGCCTCGCCGTGGCGCGGGTCGTAGGCGTGGTTGTAGGTCAGCTTGTCCGGGTGCTGCCGGGTGAGCCCGAACGCCTCCTCGGTCTGGCCGAACCCGTTGTGGTAGAAGTCGCTCAGCAGTGTGGCCTGAAAGATGGCGTGGTCGACGTAGCCCTCGCCGAAGAGGTCCTTCATGAAGCGTTCGGCGCCGTAGTAGGTGTAGGTGTCGTAGTCCCAGACGACCTCTTCCGGGCTCAGGTTCTTGTGGTAGTCGTAGAAGCAGTCGATGAACTGCTTGCCGTGCACGTTCTTGTGGTTCGAGGCCCGCCCGTCCCAGATGTGGACGTGCCCGTCGACCACGTAGTACTTCTCGCCGTCCTTTTCGTACATCGCTCGCCCTTCACGGTGCTGGTGCTCGGTGGGAACGGGTTCTTTGGGAGGAAAGCATGACGGAGACTGCGGCGGCGCAACAGCGGGGAGTCCGGCTACCCCGGACC